>JBOGNS010000122.1:0-8070 GCA_050747305.1 Candidatus Acidiferrales bacterium
GTGGTGCGTTGCGAAGCAACGCGGCAGCCGTTGAGCAGTGTCGAAGTGCCGGGTGGCGCAAACCAGCCGCCCGCTGCTACAAAGTTTAGGCTGTCATTCGTGGTGCGCCGGTACGGACGGATCTGCATTGGAAGAAAGTGCAGATGCCTCGCTTCGCTCGGCGTGACAGCAAACGCCAGGAGACCAAACGTCAGGAAACCAAGACGTCGGTAGAGCAAACGTCAGGAGACGAGGAGAGACATGGCAGAGAATATCGGCAAAGTGACGGACGGCGATTTTCAGGCGCAGGTGCTGGATGCGAGCAAGCAGCAGCCGGTGATGGTGGACTTCTGGGCGGAGTGGTGCCGCCCGTGTCATATGCTGGCGCCGACGGTGGATGAAATCGCGCGCGACTACGCCGGCAAGGTGAAAGTGCTGAAGATGAATGTGGACGAGAGTCCGACCACCCCCAATAAGTTCAATATTCGCGGCATCCCTACGTTGCTGATCTTCAAGGGCGGGCAGGTGGCCGACCAGTTGGTGGGCGCGGTGCCCAAGGATCAGATCGAGAAGACGCTGGCTAGGCACATCTAACTCAGAACTCAGAACTCAGAACTAAATTTAAGATCCTCCGGGGTCGGAAGTCGGACGTCAGAAAAGCCGCGGTGCAAAACGCACGGCGGCTTTTGTTTTGTCAGGCGGCGTGGCTTGCGCGGGCGGCGGTACGCGAGTAGATTACAGATTCGCGGCGGCCCGTCGCTCTTCGCCCGCCGCTCGCGGACTCGGAGCGAACCCGCCTGAATTTTCCGACGTGGAGAAGAAAGAGGGCGGCGTGTGGGCAATGTGGAGTGCGGGCGCGACTGTCGCCGCGTTGTTGTTGGCGAGCGCGGAAGGTGAGATTGTAGCGGAACTGAAAACAAAGCGGGAGCTTCGCTCCCGCAGTCCAAAAGGAAGCGCGCGGGGTGGATGCCGGTGGGTGGAGCAAAGGGGACAGACGGAGAGGTCTGTCCGTCGACAGTCGGCGTAGCGAAACAGGACAGACCAGGAGGTCTGTCCTACGAGAGCGGTGACGAAGAGCGATGAGCGAGAAGCGAGCCAAGGCGATTGTGGTGGTGGGCGCGCAGTGGGGCGACGAAGGCAAGGGCAAGGTGGTGGATTACCTTGCGTCGTCGTTCGATTACATTGCGCGCTATGCCGGTGGGCACAACGCCGGGCATACGGTGATTATTGGGGGCGCTGCGGGTGCGGCGGGAGGGAGCCAGCCAGGGGCCGCCGTGGGCGGAGGCGCACGGGCCGGAAAGCCAGTGCCACAAGGCCGGCGAGACGCCGGCGATAGCGCACAGGCTGGAAAGCCTGTGCCACACGAGGCCGGCGGTACGAAAGAGCAGCGGTTCGTGTTGCAACTGATCCCGTCGGGGATACTGCGCGCGGGGAAGCACGCGGTGATTGGGCCGGGAGTCGTGGTGGATCCGGCGGCGCTGGTGGCGGAGATGGAGAATCTGGCGAAGGCCGGGGTGGACGTGGAGGGGCGGCTGCATTTGTCGAACCGGGCGCACGTGATATTTCCGTATCACCGGCAACTGGATCGCGCGGCGGAAAGCGCGCGGGGCGCGCACAAGATTGGCACCACGTCGCGGGGCATTGGGCCGGCGTATGAGGATAAGGCGGCGCGGCGCGGACTGCGCGTATGCGACCTGGTTGACGGCGACGCATTGCAGCGGCGCATCGAGTTTGTGCTGAAGGAGAAGCAGCTCATCTGCAGAGCGGCGTTTGGGGAGGAGTTGGAGACGGCGGGGTTGCTGGCCACGTATCACGCGCTGGGCGAGCGGCTGCGCCCGCTGGTGTGCGACACGGCGGAGCTACTGGGCCGCGCGATGGATGAAGGCAAGTCGGTGCTGCTGGAAGGCGCGCAAGGGACGATGCTGGATATTGATCATGGCACCTATCCGTATGTGACGTCGTCGAGCGCCACCAGCGGCGGCGCATGCACCGGGCTGGGCGTGGCGCCGACGCGGCTCACCGGCGTGGCCGGCGTGACCAAGGCGTATACCACGCGCGTAGGCAGCGGGCCGTTTCCTACCGAGATGCCGGAGCTGGAGGCGCAGGAGGTGCGCGACCGGGGGCGCGAGTATGGCGCGGTGACGGGTCGGCCGCGGCGGTGCGGCTGGCTGGATTTGGTGGTGCTGCGCTACGCGAAGATGATCAATGGGATTGATTCGCTGGTGGTGACCAAGCTCGATGTGTTCGATACGCAGCCGGAGATTCAAGTCTGCATCGGCTACACGTATAAAGGCACGCCGCTGGGGGAAATGCCGGCGGAGATAGAAGTGATGGAGAAAGTGGCGCCGGTGTATAAGGCGCTGCCGGGGTGGCGGTCGAATACTTATGGCGTCCGCGAGCAAGAAAAATTGCCGGCGGCAGCGAAAGATTACATGAAGTTCATCGCCGACGAGCTTGGTGTGGAAGTGGGCATCGTTTCGACTGGGCCGGAGCGCGATGCGACGATTGTGTGTCCGGGCACGAAGCTGGCGGGTTGGTTGTGAGATTGGGCGATTTGGCGATCACGTGATTGGGTGATCGATGAAGCGCTGTGGCAACGTTGCCGTAGCGAAGGGGAGCGTTGACGGCGCGAGTTAGGTCAGCGCGAAAGCGGCGTCGAGCCGCCGCACTCCAAAGCCGCGCTGACGCGGCGTTTGCGGTCTGATTTGCCATCGGTGGCGGGGCGCAGCAAGCAGCGCCCCTACAGGGTTCCCTCATGGTCTCCTTCCTGGAAGCGCGAGAGAGAGTAATTCGAGTGACAGGTACGCTGGCGGTGCAACGCCCTGCTGAAATCGAGGGCGTGGAGGTAAGCGCGGCGCTGGGGCGGGTAATGGCGCGCGAGGTGACGGCGGACCGCGACTATCCACCATTTGACCGCGCAACGCGGGATGGGTTCGCGGTGCGCTGCGCGGATTTGGCGAAGCTGCCTGCGGCGCTGAAGCCAATTGGGGAAATCAAGGCCGGTGATACGTGGGAAGGCGGTACGGTTGGCATGGGGCAGTGCGTCCAGATCATGACTGGTGCGGCAACGCCGGCGGGCGCGGATGCGGTGGTGATGATCGAGCACACGCGCCGTTCGCAGGCGGAAGTGGTGTTCGAGCGCGCGGTGGAAAAAGGGCAGAACATTGTGCCGCGGGGGAGTGAGGCGCGCGCGGGGCAGAAGCTATTGAGTGCGCGGCAGCGACTGGGGTATGCGGAGATGGCGCTGGCGGCGCAAGTGGGCGCGGCGCAGGTGGAAGTGTTTCGCCGTCCGCGCGTGGCGATTCTTTCCACGGGTGATGAAGTGGTGGCGATTGATGCGCAGCCGGGACCGTTTGAGATTCGCAACAGCAATTGCGTGTCGCTGGCGGCGCAGGCCGAATTGGCCGGCGCGGAGCCGGTGATGCTGGGCAACGCGCCGGATCGCGTGGAAGAATTGCGACGGATGATTCAGCAGGGGTTGGAGGCGGATGCGCTGGTGCTTTCCGGCGGCGTGTCGATGGGGAAGTACGACCTGGTGGAAACGGTGCTGCGTGAGCTTGGGGCGGAGTTTCATTTTGATGCGGTGGCGATTCGGCCGGGGCGGCCGGCGGTGTTTGGCGTGTGCCGGGGGAAGCCGGTGTTTGGGCTGCCGGGCAATCCGGTATCGACGATGGTGACGTTCGAGCTGTTGGTAGTGCCGGCGATTGATTTGCTGAGCGGGACGACGCCGCGGCCGCTGCCACTGTTTCGCGCAAAGCTGGCGAAGGCGGTGAAGCAGAAGGCCGCGCTGACACATTTTATGCCGGCGCGCGTGTCGTGGGATACGGGCGAAGCGGTGGTGGAAGAGTTGCCGTGGCAGGGGAGCGGGGATATCGTGGCGCTGGCGCAAGCGAATTGTTTTCTGGTGGTGCGCGAGTCGCGGCTGGAGATGAAGGTCGGCGAATGGGGCGAGGTGTTGCCGCGCAGAGGGATGATGTAGAGGCAGGTCGTGATCTGGACGACTGGGCATTTTCCGACTGTGCGTAGACAAAGCGGCGGCAAGCCGCCGCACTCCAAATGGCGAAGCTGACGCATTACGGGGCGGGTGGGGAAGCGCGGATGGTGGACGTCACGGAGAAAGAGGTGACGTCACGGACGGCGGTGGCACGGGGATTTGTGGTGATGAAGCGGAGGGTGGTGGAGGCGATTCGGGAGTTGGCGGGCTCCGGCCCGCATGAAAGGGGCGGTCAGCGCAGGAGCAGAAATTCAAGATTCGAAATTCAAGATTCAAAATTCAAAATTCAAGACTCAAGAGCGCCGCAATTGCGCAAGGGGAATCCGCTGGAGGTGGCGCGGGTGGCGGGGATTGCAGCAGCGAAGCGCACGGCGGAGCTGATACCGATGTGTCATCCCCTGCCGCTGACGCACATTGATGTGACGGCAGCGCTATGCAAGAATGGCGTCGAATTGCGGTCGCGCGTGACGGCCACGGCGCGCACCGGCGTGGAGATGGAAGCGCTGGCGGCGGTGACGGTGGCGGCGCTGACCGTCTACGACATGTGCAAGGCGCTCGATAAGGAGATGGAAATCACCGGCGTGCACCTGGTGGAGAAAATCGGCGGGCGCAGCGGGCATTACGTGCGGGGCGCACAGCAGGACGAGGTGAGCATGGCGCTACCGGGCCGCGGGAAGAAAGGCGCGGGCACGATATCGAGGCTCCGACGCGTGAAGGAAGATGCCGGCGGGACGCGTTCGCTTCGCTCCGTGCAGACGCCGGCGCTGCGTCATGTGAAGAAAAGCGCCGGCCCTTCGTCCGCCCGGGGCGAAGTCAGGGTAAACCCTTCACGTCGCGGAGCGCCGCTCAGGGTAAACAGGATGCCGGCGGTACGGAAGGCGCGATGAAGACGGTGCGCGTGCTGGTGGTGGAAGATAATCCGCTGGTGCTGGACCTAATGCGTAAGGGCATGGAGCCTTTCTGCGATTTGCACACGCTATCCGACGGGGCGGATGCGCTGCTGAAAGTGAGTGAGGACCCGCCGGATTTGATCGTTTCCGACTACAGAATGCCGGGGATGGACGGGCGGCAGTTGTACGAAAAGCTGCGCAGCCGGGAGCGAACGCGCGGGATCCCGTTTATTTTTATCGCCAGCCGCGGCGACGTAGAGGAGAAAATCCGGCCGCTGGTGGAAGGGGTGGAAGACTTCATCGTCAAGCCGTTTTACATGAAAGATTTCACGCGGCGCGTGAAGAAAGTGGTGGATCGGATTCATCTGGAGAAATTGCAGAAGCATGCGGCCCGCCCGGGCGTGATACAGGGGCGCCTGGAAGAGATGAACATCATGGATTTGATGCAGTCGCTGGAGATGGGGCAGAAGGGTTGCCGGCTGACAGTGCAGCACAGCGGCAACCAGTGCGAAATGTACTTCGTGACGGGCCAGTGCAAGCATGCGCAGTTGGGGCCGGTGCAGGGGAACGAAGCGGTGTTCGCCGTGGTCGGATGGAGCGAAGGCGAATTCGAAATTGATTTCAACGCTGCGGCGAGCGACAAGGCGACGACAACCATGTCCACGCAAGGCCTGTTGATGGAAGGTTTCCGGTTGATGGATGAAGCGCGGGCGGCGGCGGAGGCGACGGCAGAGAACTGAGAATCTGGGCACGGGCTGCCCGTGAAAAAAGACAAGGCAGTGGCACTGAGGACCTAGATTAGGTGGAAGCGGAGAAAGTGCCAGCGCATTTTAGGCGACCGCGCGAGACTCGTGGCTGGCAACACGGCGAAGCGAGCTTCGCCGCACAAGAACGGCGGCAAGCCGCCGCACTCCACACATGCGAGTGGCCATTCTCACCATAAGCGATTCGGTGCATGCGGGGACGCGCAGCGACCTGTCCGGTCCCGCGGTGAACGAACGCTGCCGGGAGCGCGGGTGGAGAGTGGTGGCCACCCACGTTGCGCCGGACGAGGCCCCGGTGATCCAGGCGCGCATGATCGAAATCGGCGATTCGGGGCTGGTGGATTTGATTTTTACATCAGGGGGCACCGGCATCGGCCCGCGCGATGTGACGCCGGAGGCGACATTGGGAGTTTGTACGCGGCTGATCCCCGGGCTGGCGGAGGTGATGCGCGAAGCGGGGCGGCGGTCAAACCCGAATGCGGCGCTCTCGCGGGCGGTGGCGGGCGTGCGCGGCGGGATCCTGGTGGTGAACTTGCCGGGGAGCCCGCGCGGCGCGGTAGAGTCGTTCGAGGCCATCGCAGGATTGCTGCCGCATGCGGTGGAAGTGCTGCGCGGCGCGAGCCACGATTGAAACCCAACTCAGAATTCAGAACTCAAACTCAGAACTCAGAACCAGCTCACAGCTCACAGCCGACAGCTTACAGCCGGGCCCTGCGGCCGCGCGAGAGAGATAGGCACTCCCAGAACGCGGAAATCAGAACTTGCCGACGACCGACAGTTGACAGGCTACACTGTGACCAACGGCAAAGCAGATCCTCGCTTCCGCTCGGGAGGACATAAGGGATCTCGGATTGACACGAGGGATCTTCGCTGGCGTGCCCCAGAGGCAGTGCTTACGAGAAGCCACCAGACTGTAAGCTGTCGGCTGTAAGCTGTGGACTGTCGGCTGTCGCTACGCTTCTGAGAGTTCTGAGTTCTGCATTCTGAGTTCTGCGTTGCGCTTGCAATCATGGGCGCGGGTGTATAGCATGGCCCGTCGATCTGATCGTCTGTTAGTTGCGCGAGTGCTCTCGCGACCGAGATGCCGAGGGAATACATCCCAATTCTCATCTTCGCGGTGCTGGCGGCGGCGTTCCCAGCCGTAACCCTCCTCATTTTCAAATGGATTCGGCCGGACTCGCGGGCGGTGGGCGCGAAGCTCAAGCCGTATGAGTGCGGGGTGCCGCCGGAAGGCGACGCGCGCGGGCGCTATTCGGTGCGGTTTTACATCGTGGCCATCCTGTTCGTAATTTTCGATGTGGAGACGATTTTTCTCTTTCCGTGGGCGGTGCAATTCGGCGCCATGGGGCTGTATGGGTTGATCACGATGTTCGTGTTTCTCGGGATTCTGGTCGTGGGGTACGTGTGGCTGTACAAGAAGGGCGCGTTGGAGTGGATCTGAAGTAGGGACTGGGTACTCGGGACTAGGGACTCGGCGGACGTAAAAGCGTGAAAGCGTGAAAGAGTTAAAGCGGAAATGGCGGACGAGAGCAAAGATAGGCCGAATGGAGCGCCGGAGGGATCGCAGGGCGAAAAACCGGCGGAGCCGGTCGAGCCGACTGACGCGATCAATCCGCCTGTAGCGGCGCAGGAAGCTGCCAAGGTGGAGCAGGCGGCGGAGGCGAAGTCGCCTTCACCTGGTGAGGAGAAGCCTGCTGATGCGGATGTCGCGACTGCGGAGCCGGCGGCTCCGGCTAAGCCAGCGGCTCCTGCTGCGGTGCCTGCGAAGCCTCCGATAGCTGCCGGGGAAAAGCCGGTCGAGGCTACAGCGTCTCCGAAGCCGGCAGCACCTGTGGCACCCGCGGCGAAGCCTGCGGTTGGTGCTGGAGCTGGCGCGGCAGCGCCGCCTAAGCCGCCGGCTGCACCCAAGCCGGGGCCGGTGCCGCTGGATAACGAACTGGCGAGACGGTACAAGGCTCGGTTCGGCGACGCGATTCGCGAAGCTACGGAGGACCGCAAGCAGGCGATCCTGCTGGTCGACAAGGACAAGCTGCTGGAGATTGCTCAGTACGCGCGGGATGAAGAAAAGTTCAGCCTGCTGGCGGATTTGACCGCGGTGGATTGGCCGAAGCGGGAGCGGCGGTTTGAATTGGTGCTGAACCTCTATTCGTTCGATAAGAACGAACGGCTGCGGATCAAAGCGCACGTGGGCGAAGGCGAAAAAGTTGCGAGCCTATCGGGCGTGTGGCCGACGGCGAATTGGCTGGAGCGGGAATGCTTTGACATGTTTGGCATCGTCTTCGAAGGGCATCCGGAGCTGAAGCGCATCCTGCTGCCCGACGAGTGGCAGGGGCATCCGCTGCGGAAGGATTCCGACATCTTGCAGCAGGATGCGGCGTGGGTGAAGGAGAACCTGGGGATTGACAGCGGGCAGTAGAGGAACGCAGAACGCAGAACGCAGAAC
>JBOGNS010000123.1:0-3800 GCA_050747305.1 Candidatus Acidiferrales bacterium
GAAGAGAATCTCCGCAAAAACGGACGCGCGCCCGTCGCCCTGTTATCCGCTTGCGTTAAGTCATGCGGCATCAACAAAAAACAGCTTGGGAATCGGGCCGCGAATTGCAACCTAACCAACGGGCCAAGTGAGTGGAGTTTTCTTCAAGGTGAACCCGTTCCTCCAGCAGTCCTCCCTCCGCGACTGGCCAGCAAAATAAAACTAAACAGGAAGGACCGATATGAGGATGAAGAAAATTCTCTTCGTAGTCTGCATTTTCTCCCTCGCCACGTTGTTCGTGCCTCTGACGGCAACTTCCGTGGCCGCACAGCGACTGGACGGTGACTTACGCGGTGAGATCAAAGATCCGGGTGGTGCAGTAATTCCCGGCGCGAAGGTCACCATCACCAGCCAAACCACGGGATTGACGCGCACGGTGGATACCACCGAGTCCGGCGTCTTTTTCTTCGGCAGCCTGCTGCCAGGGAAGTATGACGTCGAGGCCGAAGCCGCCGGCTTCAAGCGTTACGTGCAACGCGGTGTGGATGTGAGCGCCAACCGCGTCTCAGATCTCACCTTGGAACTGGAGATCGGCGACGTGACGGCCACCGTGGAAGTGGTGGCCGGCGCGCAGCCGGTGCAAACCTCCACCGCAACGCTGGTGGGCGCCACGTTCAAGGACGAGAGGCTCAGCAGCGGCGCCGCCGCTGCCGGCAGCCTGGATGGCGATCCCATCAACCTGGCAATCATCGCGCCGGGTACCACCACGCAAGCCGGCGGCGTGGCCGGCGTGGGCGGTGCCATCGGCGGCAACCGTCCGCGGCAAAACAATTTCGTAATCGACGGTCTCGACAACAACGACCCCAGCGTGACCGGCCCGCTGGTGGACGTGATCGCCGATTCGGTCGAGGAATTCACGCTGCTCACCAACCAGTTTTCAGCCGAGTATGGTCACTCCACTGCCGGACAGTTCATCACCACCACCAAGTCCGGCAGCAACGAGTTTCACGGGCGGGGCTGGCTCTACATACAGAACCGCAACTTGAACGCGCTGGATAACATCGCGCGCGCCAACACCCTGCCGGGTGACGATAAGCCGCGCTTCGACTGGCAACGCTACGGTGGCCAGGCCGGCGGGCCGATCTTCCGCGACCGGCTTTTCATTTTCGGCGCCTACGAGCGGCTCGAACTCGATGAAGCCGCCACGCCCGCTGGGCAAATCCTTGTACCTACGGCGGCAGGCCTCGCAACCATCGCGGCACTGGCCGCCAATCCCGCCAGCGGTATTAGCCCGGTAAATGCCGGCATCATTCTGAACAACGTCCCGGCAGCGACTACTGCCACCACGGTCGCAAACGTCTGCAACGTCGGGCTCAACCCCGCGTGCATCGGAGCGGCCGTTACGCCCATCGAACTGGGACCATTTGCCGCCTCCACACCCAACTTCAGCCGCGAGCATCGCTTCTCGATCAACGGCGATGCGGTGCTTGGAGCGCACCGGCTGAGCGCGCGCTTCCACTATCAGCGCTTCCGTTCGGCCGACGCCGGCGAACTGCCGGTGCCGCAGTTCAACAGCGAAATCGTGTTTGACCCGCGTCGCGTAACCATTTCCGACGTGTGGACCATCAACTCTTCGGTGCTCAACGAACTTCGCCTGGCTTTCTTGCACGATACCAACGGCTTCTTCCTCCCCAATCTGCCGGCGGCGCCGGGCACGACGGACATCTTCGCCAACTACAACATGGGCGACATCAGCTTGTTCATCGGACCGCAAGGCAACTTTCCGCAAGGCGGCTTCGACAACGTCTATCAATTGACGGACAACATCACCTGGGTGCGCGGCGCGCACACCTTCAAATTCGGCGGCGAATATCGCAATACCATCTCCTCTTCCGATTTCCTCCCCCGCGCGCGCGGCGAATACGAGTGGACCAACAGTCTGGGGCAGCTCTCGGACATGGATGCTTTCCTCCGCGACTTTTTCCCGGCGGCGGTGGGCATCCGTGGCGTGGGACTGTCCGCCTTCGCCCAGAACCGGCAGGCGTTCTACACGTTTGCGCAGGATACCTGGAAAATCAGCCCGCGCTTCACGCTGGAACTCGGCTTGCGTTATGAGTTCACACAAGTGGCGCGCGATTCCGAATTTCAGCGGCTCAACGGCCTGGCCAACGTCAATAGCTTCCAGGCCGAACCGTTCACTGCGCAATTGCTGCTCAACCTCGGCGTTTGCCCGGATCTGGCTACTTGCGCAACCGATCCTCTAGTCGGCACGCCAATTTTCAGCACGCTTACGCCGGAGCATCAGAACGCCATCCTCACGCACATCGGAGACCAGTTGATCTTTACCAGCCCAACCCCCGATCGAAACAACTTCGCTCCGCGCATCGGCATCGCCTGGGACGTTTTCGGAAACGGCGAAACCTCGCTGCGTGCGGGATTCGCCGTGGCCCACGACGTCTTCTTTGGCAACCTGCCACTGCTGCAACTGCCGCCGCAGCTACAGGCCGAAAACCGCGAAACCAATGCTTGCGTCCTGACGCCGGCCCCGGCGTGGTGCGCCAGCGTGACCGGCGGCAGTCCCACCACCAGCCCCGGCGTTAACTTCCTTACCGGCACCGGCTTCATCGAAGGCGGCGGTTTGCTCAACGTACTGCCGCTGGATGCTTCCACCGATCCCATTACGGCTCGCAACCTCACCGGCGGCTGGCTGCCGCCCAAAGAAACCTCACCGGAGACCTACACCTGGTCGCTTTCGTTGCAGCAGCAGGTGTGGCGCAACATGGTGGCCGAGGCTCGCTACGTCGGCACACGCGGCATTCACCTTCCCGTACAGCGCTGGAAGAGCGCGGGCATACCCAATCCCAACCGCATCCCCACGTTTGGCAGCGCGGGCGAAATACCGGCGTCGTTCGCCGGCCAGCCTTCGCTTGCGGACTTCCAGGGGTCGCAGGACTTGCTGCTGACCAACTACGGTTTCTTCGGCGTGATCACCGAGTTCGCTCCCATCGGAACGTCGGATTACCACGGCGCCTCGATCGGGCTGCGGGGCGACGTCGGACGCGGCTTCGCCCTCGACACCAGTTATACCTTCAGCAAGACCATGGACTTGATCGAGAACGAACTGTTCACCAGCTTCCTCAACCCCCGCCGGCCGATGAACATGATTAACCCCAGTCTGGACCGCGGGCTCTCCGGCTTGCACCGCACCCACAAGTTCGCATTCAGCGCGAGCTGGAATATTCCCGGATGGAACGCCGACAACGGTTTCGTCCGCCGCGTCTTTGGCGGATGGATCCTTTCCGGGACGTATCTGGCCGAGTCGGGCCAGCCGCTCACTGCGCTGGCAGCCACGGATATCAACGGCGATTTCGACACCGCCGGTGACCGCGCCTTCTTCAACACCACAGGCACTGTCCGGCGCGTGGGCTCGGATGTAAGCACCGTATGCTTCCAAGGCGGCGTCAGCTTCGTCGGCACCTGCGCCAGCGCAGCCACCACCTTCGGCTATGTGGCCACGGACCCCACCGCTACTTTTGTTGAGCCGGGGCTCGGCGGCTTCCCCGCCGGATCACTGGTGCAACTGGGCCGCAACACGATCATTGGCCCGGGCATCAACAACTTCAACCTCTCGGTGATGAAAGATACGCAGCTCTGGGGCGAGAACACACGGATTCGCTTCCAAGCCGATTTCATCAACGCGTTCAACCACCCGTCGTATTCGGTCGGCGTCGGCAGCGTCTTCGGCTTCACCGGAAACGCTACCGGCTTCCCCGGCTTTACGCAGCCGGCCAGCCCGCAGTTCCTCGACAAGACCATCTTCA
>JBOGNS010000124.1:0-8213 GCA_050747305.1 Candidatus Acidiferrales bacterium
GCATGAAGCGCGTCGGCCGCGTCGACATCCCGCAGGAAGCCTTCCTCGCCGTGCTCAAAGTGGCCGGCGAAACCCCGGAATAGTAGTTTCGCGGGAACTCAGGTATCACGGACGGCGTCCTAACAAATGACCTTACAAAGCGAGGTGCCCTACGATGCGTACTCACTCGTTCCTTCGCCCACTTGTTCATCTGATCGTCCTCGGAGTTGCTGCGGCAATTGGTGTAGAAATGCCTGCGCACGCGCAATCGGCTCCGAATCAGGAACGCGCGCGCGAGGAACTCAAGCGAGGCGTCGAGGCGTATAAGCAAAGCGACATCGAGCAAGCAATCCTGCATTTCAGGCGTGCGAAAGAGATCGATCCTTCCTTCGTCAATGCTCGGCTCTACCTTGCGACGGCTTTTGCAGCTCTGTACATCCCGGGCGCTCCGTCCGACGAGAACAGGCAGAATGGTGAGTCGGCTATCCTCGAGTTTCGTGGCGTCCTCGAAATCGAGCCGAACAACCTGAGCGCTATTGATGGCATGGGCTCGGTTCTCTCCAACATGGCGGGCAATCCATTCGATCTCGACAAATTCGTCGAGTCTAAAATATTTCACAAGAAGCATATTGAATTAGCCCCGGATGATGCTGACCCCTACTATTGGATCGGCTTCATCAACTGGACCATTTCCTATCGCGCAAACGACGATCTGCGAACCGCGCACAACGAGAAGGCTGACGAGCCTATCGCGCCGGGCGAGCCTTTGCCGACCAGCGTTCGAGCTGACTTCGCAGCATGCTGTGACGCGTGGATCACTGAAGGAATCGAACATCTAAACAAAGCAACCTCTCTTAAGCCAGATTATGCCTCCGCCTTCGCATACTTGAACCTGCTGTACCGGCTGCGGGCCGACTTAATGGAATCGGAGGCGGATCGCCAAACTTGCCTCGATTTCGCTGATTCTTTGGTCCATGTCTATAAGACCATCAAGCAGAAAGAGCTCGAGCGGGCAAAACCACAGGAACCAGATTCGTCGCCGTTGTCTTAGCCGAGACCTTTCTTCTTTACTTCGGCGGACAGGCGGCCGCTGGCCAGCTGCACGCGGATCTCGTCGCCGAGGGCGACTTGATCGGCGCTGCGGAGCACGTTGCCGGCGGCGTCGTAGGCGATGGCGTAGCCGCGTTCGAGGACGCGGATTGGGCTGCGCTCGTCGAGTTGCAGCATGGCGCGTTCCAGCCGGTGGCGTTCGTTTGCCAGCCGGCGCTGCATGCGCTCGGCGAGCTCGCCGGCGCGCTGGTCGAAGCGCGCGCGCAAGGCGCCGATGCGGGCGCGCAGATCGAAGGAGCGCACGCGCAACTGCGCCACGCCCAGCCGGCGCCGCGATTGGTCGAGTCGGCGCCGCAGCAGTTCGCCGAGCCGCCCGCTCAGCTCATCGGCGCGCATGCGTCGCTGGCGCAGCACGCCGCTGAGCCGGCGGAATCCCGGATGCGCGCGCAGATCCTGCACGCGGCGCAGCAACATCGCCAGCCGGTAGCGCGCATGTGTCACCAATTGGCGCTCGAGGTCCGCGAGGTGCCGGTCGAACTCCTGGCGTGTGCGGACCACCACCTCGGCAGCATTGGAAGGCGTGGAGGCGCGGACATCGGCGACAAAGTCGGCGATGGTGAAGTCCGTCTCGTGGCCCACGCCGCTGATCACCGGGATTTGCGACGCGGCAATGGCGCGCGCCACGTCTTCTTCGTTGAAGGCCCACAAATCCTCGAGCGAGCCGCCGCCGCGCGCGAGGATCATCACGTCCACGAGGCGCGAGCGGTTGAGGAAGCCGATGGCGCGCACGATGTCGTCGCAGGCGCCATCGCCCTGCACGCGCACCGGATAGACCAGCACATTGGCGTTGGGAAAGCGCTGGCGGAGGATGCGCAGGATATCGCGCACCGCCGCGCCGGCCGGCGAAGTGATGATGCCGATGCGCCGCGGCAGCACCGGCAGCGGCTTCTTGCGCGCGGCGTCGAACAGGCCCTCGGCTTCGAGCCTTTTTTTCAGTTGCTCGAAGGCCAGTTGCAACGAGCCGACGCCGACCGGCTCGAGATGCTCGACGTAAAGCTGATAATCGCCGCGCTGCTCATACACGCTAAGCGAGCCGCGCGCCGTTACATGCAAGCCGTCTTCCGGCTGAAATTTCAGCAGGCGCGCCTGATTGCGGAAGCACACGCAACGGATCTGCGCAGCGTCGTCCTTCAGCGTGAAATACAAATGGCCGGACTGCGCCGGGCGGCAGTTGGAGATTTCGCCCTCGACCCACAAGTCGCGAAACTGCGCCTCCAGCACGCCGCGGATGCGCGCGTTCAGCTCGCTCACGCTCCACACGCGACGCTCAGGGGCTAGGTTGAAACTAAATTGCGCCATAGAATTTGTGATTTGGCGATTTGTGATTGGGTGATTGCTTCTGAGGCTGACGGCTTACAGTCCACAGTCTACAGTCTACAGCTTACGGCGTAGCGCTCGATGCTTGCTCTTGCTGTGAGCTGTAGGCTGTCGGCTGTCAGCCTTTCTCCCGCCCCGCGGCCACGGCTTGGGCAATGACCAAATCACCCGATCACAAATCACAAATCTGTTCGCTTGGCTCCGATCTCACCGTCTCAACAGGCCCACAAGCCAAATAATCGCCGTGAGCGCAATGCTGAGCACGATACACGTGACAATCGGAAAGTAAAAGGCGCTGCCCTTGCCCTGCCACACAATGTCGCCCGGCAGCCGCCCCAGGCGAAACGGCAGCTTCGCGCCGAAGGCCAGCAGCCCGCCCACAACGACGAGCACCACGCCAACCAGAAGCATCATGCGCCCGAATTCGCGCAGCGGGTCCATACGAGCGAATTGTACCGAGGTTTCATGCAAACCTGCTTGGTTGTCACGTCTCTGAGGTTCGCGAACAAAATTAAGGGGCAATTCAAAATTCCAAATTCAAGATTCAAAAGGGAAAGCACGGCGTGAGTTACCTCTAACATTTGCGGCGAATTTCCGAGACAGAACATTTAGCCGGAACGCTGGGAAGGCGAAGCGAAGGAAGCGGTCTGGAGCGCGGGATGATCCTCGCCGTCGTTCGCTTGCGTGACTTGACTGGCTTCGCTGTGATTCGAGTCGGCGAAATCTGGCGACCTGAAGGTCGCCGCTACACTGTGCGGCGCGGATTCGGAGTCTTGCGCAGCGGCGGATTCGGACTCGTGCGCGGCGAAGGCCGTCAGTTCGCGAAGCTGCGCGAGGAAGCGGTCCCCTTGTAGTGCGTGGGCGCGCAGGCCGGGGAGTTGAAACTCCTCGCGGACGTCAGGGACAGTCTTCAGCATGAGGCGAACGGCGCGAAGGAGGGAATCGGCCTGGCGACCGGAAATGCGGTTGCGCAGCAGCAGGAAGAAGAGCTGATTGAGGGCTTGGTTGAGATGGGTGGCGGTATCCAGCGAGTAGATGGAAAGCCACTCGATGAACACGCGTGCGGCAACATCATCCTCGATCGGATCGGCTGGGGTTGGTGTGGCGGGTTCGCTTCGCTTGCGAGCGGCTTCGCTGTGGTAGAAGCAGAAGGGGTCGCCGGGGTTTCGGATCAGGTTGCGGCAGCGGCGGTCGTCGGCATACATGAAGTTGCAGCGGTTCAGGTCGTTGTGCATGGCACCCATGGGGGAAGGCTCCTTTCGAACGAAACGTTTTTTGCGGCAGAGGAGGGAGAGGCCGGTAACCAGGAGGGGCCCACCCTTTGCGGCACAAATCGCCGCAAAGGATGGGGCACCCACAACTGCGAAAAAAAAACGCGCAGGGTCGTAAACGCGGATTGCAAAGGAGTTGATGTCGAGGGAAAGTGTAAGTGTTGATTCCACGAGAGATATTTGGACGGCGGCGGTAAGTGTTGATTCCGGGCTGGTTGCGAGAAGGAGAGGCGAGCAGCCTTGAAGATCAGCGGCGCAGTTTTCGGCTGTCCACGGTGGGACCAGCCTGGCGCGAGAAGCGGCAGACGGGCAGTTGCGGGGGCTCGGGGAGAGGTTTCGCAATTTCACCTTCAATTCTTTTAGACAACTAACTGCGAGAAAATAGCATGAAGTTAATGCGCTGTCAAGAAAAAAATGAAGCGGCCCAGGCCCGCGGTGCTGTGAGCGGCAAAGGGGCCCTGCTGCGCGCGAAATTGGGCAGTCAGCGGGGCGAGTGGGGCAGGCACGGGGGCCTGCCCCTACAGGAGTTCGCTGGCGGAGAAAAAGTAGGTGATTTCGAAGGCGGCGGTGTCCGGCGCGTCGGAGCCGTGGGTGCAGTTGTTCTGAAGGCTGGTGCCGAGGTCGCGGCGGATGGTGCCTGGGGCGGCTTTGGCGGGGTCTGTGGCGCCCATGGTGTCGCGCCATTTGGCGATGGCGCCTTCGGCTTCGAGCACCAGAAGGATCGCTTTGCCGGAGCTCATGAAGCCGGTCAACTCGGCGAAGAATGGGCGCTCGCGATGCACGGCGTAAAATCCTTCGGCTTCGGCCTTGCTGAGGCGCACTGATTTGATTGCAACGATTTTGAATCCTGCCTTGTGAATTCGCGCCAGAATTTCACCTTGCAGATTTCGAGACACCGCATCGGGTTTGATAATTGCCAGCGTTCGTTCCATTGCCATTCGATCTTCTCCCCATCGATGTAAGGAGATAAGGAGGTAAGGAGGTTGGAAAAACCGCTAACGGGGAAGCGTGCGCCAATTCTTCCAAAGCTGCTGAAGCATGGCGCCTATGCGGTTGTACCAGTTCCTCATTCTCTCGTACTCCTCCGACGTTATGAAACCTTCGTCCTTGCTCAGATCCAGCCAGAAATGGGTTTCATGGCACGAGCCAATCGCCATTTGGAGGTAACGCTTGAACTCCAGCGCTGACGCACGCTTCGCCCATCCCTCAACAATATTAGCCGGAACCGAACGGGCAGCACGACGGAGCTGCCGCGCGGATTCAACCTGTTCGACGCGAGGAAACTTCTTCGTCAACCGCGAGACTTCCAGGGCTGCCTGATACGACTCCTGAAACACTTCCAGGTCGCGGTAGGTCCGTATGGGCAAGTCCTTACCTCCAACCTCCTTACTTCCTTACTTCCCTACTTCAACGCTGCTTTCATGGTTGCGCCGATATCGGCTGGGCTTTTGACGCAGCGGATGCCGGCGGCTTGCATGGCCGCGTATTTATCTTTCGCGGTGCCTTGGCCGCCGCTGATGATGGCGCCGGCGTGGCCCATGCGGCGGCCGGGCGGCGCGGTTTGTCCAGCGATGAAGCCGACGACCGGCTTCTTCACATTGGACTTGATGTACTGGGCGGCCTGTTCTTCGGCGTTGCCGCCGATTTCGCCGATCATCACGATGGCGTGGGTATCGGGATCGTCGTTAAAGAGGCGAATGGCATCGAGGAACGTGGTGCCGACAATCGGATCGCCGCCGATGCCGATGCAGGTGGACTGGCCGATGCCGAGCCGCGTGAGTTGGTCGACGGCTTCGTAGGTGAGGGTGCCGCTGCGGCTCACCAGTCCTACGTTACCTTCTTTGTGGATTCGTCCCGGCATGATGCCGATCTTGCATTGACCCGGCGAGATGACACCCGGGCAATTGGGCCCGATCAGGCGCGTGCGACCCTGTGCGCTTTCTAAGGCCGCGTTTACTTTCACCATGTCAAGCGTTGGTATGCCTTCGGTGATGCAAACCACGAGCGCCAGGCCCGCGTCAACGCCTTCGAGAATCGCGTCAGCCGCGAACGGCGGCGGCACGAAGATCACCGAAGCATTCGCGCCGGTTTGTTTGACGGCCTCTGCAACGGTGTTAAATACAGGCTTGTCGAGATGTGTGCTGCCGCCTTTGCCGGGCGTGACGCCACCTACCACATGCGTGCCGTATTCGAGCATTTGCGTGGCGTGGAAGGTGCCTTCTCGGCCAGTGAAACCTTGCACGATGACGCGAGTCTCTTTGTCAACGAGCACGCTCATCGCGCGCCTCCGGCGAGCGCGACGATTTTCTCGGCGCCATCTTGCATGCCGTTGGCGACGGTGAAATTCAGCTTGGATTCGCGGAGGATGCGGTGGCCTTCCTCGACGTTGGTGCCTTCCATGCGCACCACGATGGGAACTTGCAGGTGCAGCTCGCGGGCGGCGGTGACTACGCCGGTGGCCAGCACGTCGCAGCGCAGGATCCCGCCAAAAATATTGATGAACACGCCTTTCACGTGCGGGTCGCCAATCAGAATCTTGAAAGCGTTTTTCACCTGCTCGGCCGACGCGCCGCCGCCCACATCGAGAAAATTCGCCGGGCTGCCGCCCGCAAGCTTGATGATGTCCATGGTGGCCATTGCCAGGCCCGCGCCGTTGACCATGCAACCCACGTTGCCGTCGAGCTTGATGTAGTTGAGGCCGTATTTGGAGGCTTCCACTTCGAGCGGGTCTTCTTCGTCCAGGTCGCGCAGCTCGCGCACGTCGCGATGGCGGAAGAGCGCGTTGTCGTCGAAATTCACTTTCGCATCGAGCGCGACCAGCTTACCGTCGCCGGTCACCACGCAGGGATTAATTTCCAGCAGCGATGCGTCGCATTCCACAAAGGCGTGATAAAGCGCCTGCATGAAGGGCACAGCGGCTTTCACCACGTCGTCGCTGAGGCCCATGCCGAAGGCCATCTTGCGCGCCTGATACGGCTGCAAGCCGGTGGCGGGATGGATCTGCTCGCGCAGGATCGCTTCCGGCTTTTTTTTCGCGACTTCTTCGATGTCCATGCCGCCGGCGGCGCTGGCCATGAAGACCGGCCGGCTCGTGGCGCGATCCACGAGAATGCTGAGGTAAAGTTCCTTGCGGATGTCGAGGCCTTCTTCGATGAGCACGCGGCGGACGATGCGGCCCTCCGGGCCGGTCTGGGGCGTGACCAGCTTCATGCCCAGCATCTGCTCGGCTAGCGCGCCCGCTTCGTCCACGGACTTTGCGAGCTTGACGCCGCCGCCTTTGCCGCGCCCGCCGGCGTGAATCTGCGCCTTGACGACCACCACGCGCGTGCCCAGGCGCTTGGCAATGGCCATCGCGTCGTCTTTATTGAATGCAACTTCGCCGCGCGGCACCGGCACGCCGTAATGCGCCAGGATCGCCTTACCCTGATATTCGTGGATTTTCATTCTGCGGGTCTTCTGCGCCGCTCAATGTAGCGCCGCGGTTAGCGCGGCATACTTGCCGTGAATGACGATGCCGGGCTCAGCGGCCATTCGCCGCGCGAATGGCAATGCCGGGCTGAAGCCCGGCGCTACATGCTAAGATTTGCGTGCGAACAAACGCGCAAGTTTACTCTGAACCGCGCGCGCCAAGCAACACGAGCACGCGAGTGAGGCGGAATGACTCAGACCGGAATACCGCGCAGTCGCGGCCAGAAAATCTTTCGCATCGGCATGTGGTGGCAGGTGATTGGCTGTGGCCCGCTCTATCTAATCATTCTGTTGAGCTGGATTGGCGTGGTGGATCGCGACGTGAACCCCGTCGGCCCGGGGATTCTGGCATTTTTTTCGTTTATACCGAGCATCATCACCATGATTGTGGGCGGCGTGATGATGGCGCGCGAAAAGCGAGCGCAGTGAACTGCGGATCGGCGAGGCAAGTCTCTCCCCCTTGTCATGCTTTCAGCCACAGAACAAATTCGAGGCGGGCGGCATCTGACGCGCGGCGAAGCGGAAGCCGCGATGGAGGAAATTCTTAGCGGGCGCGCGGGCGAGGCGCAGATCGCGGACTTCCTCGCCGCGCTACGCGATAAAGGCGAAACGGAAGATGAGCTGGTCGGCTTCGCCACGGTGATGCGGCGGCATGCGCGGCCCATCTTCGCCAACGGCGTGCCCGGCGGATGGCGGCTGGTGGATACCTGCGGCACCGGCGGCGATTGCAGCGGCACGTTCAACGTGTCCACGTGCGCGGCGTTTGTGGTGGCGGGCGCCGGCCCCGATGGCATCGGGGCAGGCGTGCGCGTGGCCAAGCACGGCAACCGCTCGATCAGTTCGCGCTGCGGTTCGGCCGACGTGCTGGAGGCGCTGGGCGTGAACCTGCTGACGCCGCCGGAGCGCGTGGCGGAGTGCATCGAAAAAATCGGCATCGGCTTCCTCTTTGCGCCCGCGCTGCACACCGCGATGAAGCACGCTATGCCCGCGCGGCGACGGCTGGGCGGGCGCACGGTGTTCAATCTGCTTGGCCCGCTCACCAATCCCGCCGGAGCGCGGGTGCAAGTG
>JBOGNS010000125.1:0-2742 GCA_050747305.1 Candidatus Acidiferrales bacterium
GCCTTCGCCGCGATCCATCGGCAGTTTGACGGTGTGGCCGTCGGCGCGGCGGAAGGTTTCGTATGTGTGCAGCAACGCCTGCACGGTGTAGGCGCCTGCGGGAAGGTCGCTCAAGCTTTCCAGCGGGTAGCCGAGCACACTCGCGTCGAAGAATTTTTCTTCGCCGGGTTTCATGCGATCCACGCCGATGCCGAACACTTGTTGCGAAACAAGACTGGTTTCGCTGAGCTGGAAGCGCGGCTCGCGGGCGTCGTCCTTAGAAATCAGCAGCAGCAGGCGGCCATCCAGCGGCTCGCGCGAAAGCTCGGCCGGGAAGCTTACGGCCACACGCAGCTTGGCTTGCGCATGCGCGCTCGGCGCTGCTGCAAAAAGCAACGCGAGCGCAACAGCCGCAAAGCAAAGGGAGTGGCGTGAATTGCGTTGCATGCATCACCTCCAGAAAACGGCGGAATGCTATCACGGTGGCACAGGCTTTCCAGCCTGTGCGCTGCCTCGCGCGGTAGCGGTGCACAGGCTGAACGCCTGTGCTACAGGGCAACAGCAGCGCGCCGGCGCAGCATCTATGGCCCTCAGGGTGTGGACACGCGCCGGTGGGGGCGCACAGGAGGTTCACGATGAAGCGGAAAGTTCTCTCCCTGGGGATACTTGCCTTTGCGGTAGCCGCAGTTGCAATGGCTCAGGGGCAGGTTCGCGTTTACGTTACGGACAGCAAATCGTGGGAAGTGAAAGGCGGCGCTGGCGTGGCCGAGGGCTCGGGCGGCGGCGCAGTTTCCGGCGGCGCGCGGCCGCAGACCGCAGAAATTATCAAGACGTTCAACGAGCGCTGCCCGGAAGTGGTCGTCACGATGAACCGCGAAAAAGCCGACTTCGTGGTGTTGCTGGAGCACGAAGGCGGCAAAGACTTCATCCGCCGCGACAACAAGGTGGTGGTCACCAACAAAGAGGGCGACGTGTTCTTCACCGGCTCCACCCGCAGTCTCGGCAATGCGGTGAAGGATAGCTGCAAAGCGATCCGCTCGTATCGCACGGCGCAATCGGCCGCCGATTCCGACGGCGACAAGCAGCAGTAGTTCGTGTTGATGCCACTTTTCGCGTGTACCAAAGCGTGACACGAAGCGCTCCCAGCGCCCGCTCCCAGGGCGCAACGGGAACGCACCCCCCTTTCAGCGCCGAGGCTCGTGCCTCGGCGCGTTTTCGCGCAAGGCTCGATCATTCCGGAGGCAGGAGCCTCCGGGCTGCGAATCGTTACCCCTTTTCATTCGGACGACGGCGGCGCGGTCGGGGCATTCGGCGAGCAACTCGGCGACCGTCTTCTTCAGCGCGGGATGGCGCAGCGATGGCGCAATCTCCGCCAGGGGCGCCAGCACGAAGCGGCGCTCTGCCATGCGCGGGTGAGGAATCTCCAAGTCCGGCGCGGTGATGCGGCTCGCGCCGTAGAGCAGAATGTCAACGTCAATGGCGCGCGGGCCGCGGCGCACCAGTTTGCGGCGGCCGAGCTGCTGTTCGACCTGACGCACCGCGCGCAGCAATTGCCGCGGCATCAATCCCGTTTCCGCTTCCACCACGCAGTTCAGGAACCACGACTGCACCTCGAAGTCCACCGGCTCGGTGCGATACAGCGACGACTGCCGCACCACGCGCACACCCGCTTCGCCTAACGCCGCGATCGCGCGCGCGATTTGCTCTGCGCGCTCGCCGACGTTGCTGCCCAGCGAAAGATAAGCCGTTCGGTTCGACACAACGGAGAATGAAAGCACAGATAAACGCGAATGAACACTCATGAAACCACTCCGGCCGATTGCACCCTCACCGGTTGAACGAAACGCCGCGCGGAGGTGGCGAGACTTGGGCCGCGTTCGTAGTCGCCGCTTTCGCGTGATAAAATCGTCATTTGTCTGGAGGCGCCGGGCGCTGCTGTGAAGCCTGCGCCGGGACGGCTGGAAAGCGATGTTCGAGATCACGGTGGACGAAAGTTTCGCGGCGGGCCACGCCTTGCGCGGCTACAAGGGCAAGTGCGAAAACGTCCACGGCCACAACTACAAAGTGCGGGTCACGGTGGTCGGCTCGGAGCTGGACAAGGTCGGCCTGCTGTGCGATTTCGTTCAGGTCAAGAAGGTGATGAAAGGCGTGATCGCCTCGCTGGACCACCGCTTCCTGAACGATTTCCCTCCGTTCGACACCGTGAACCCTTCGGCCGAAAATATCGCCAAGTACTTTTACGAGCAGGCGGCAAAGCAGCTCGCGCAAGCCGCGAATGGCGCGCGCATCGCACAAGTCACGGTATGGGAGACGGACACCACCGCCGCTACTTACCGGCCGTGACGGGAGGTCGGTGATCGGCGGCCGGCGATCAGCGTGAATCGTGCATTCATTTTCGTTCTGGTGCCTGCGGCGCTGGTGGCCACAGTGCACTCCGCCATGCGTTGGGGACCAAAGGTCGCGTTTCCCCTGGGCTTGGCTCTTGCTGCAGTCGTTGTCATAGCGTACGTCTTTATGGGGCGCACCCGACCGGCTGAAAGAAAGCCGAATCACGGACGTTGACCGATCACTGCTCACCGGCCACTGGCCGCCGTTCTTATGCAGATTACCGAGATTTTCAAGTCGATTCAGGGCGAAAGCACCCACGCCGGGCTGCCGTGCATCTTCGTGCGCACCACGGGCTGCAATTTGCGCTGCAATTGGTGCGACACGTCGTATTCATTCTACGGCGGCACAAAGATGAGCGTAGACGAAGTGCTCGGC
>JBOGNS010000126.1:0-5617 GCA_050747305.1 Candidatus Acidiferrales bacterium
GCTCGGAGGCGCGGCTGCCGGGGAGCAGCGCGACGATGGGCTTGGCTGGATCGAAATGATGACCGGCGCAGAAGGCGGCGCGGTCCATTGTGGGCTTGGCCATGTCTACTAGCGGGTGGCCGACGAAGTCGACCGGCACGCCTGCATCGCGGTAGAACTGCTCCTCGAAGGGAAATATGCAGAGCACGCGCTCGACCAGCCGCTTGATCAGATGCACGCGGCCGGGCCGCCAGGCCCATACTTGCGGGCTGATGAAATAGACACAGCGGATGCCGGCGGCGTGCAGGCGATGCGCGAGGCGCAGGTTGAAGTCGGGGAAGTCGACCAGGATGGCCAGGGCTGGGCGGCGGCGCGCGGCCTCGTCGGCCAGGCGGCGATATGCGCGCCACACGCTGGGGAGCCGCCGCACCACTTCGCTGATGCCGACCACCGCAACTTCGGAGGAATCGGCGATCAATTCCACGCCGGCTTCGCTCATGCGCGGGCCGCCTAAGCCGAAAATGTGCGCCCCGGTGCGCTCGCGCAGCGCGGTGGCGAGTTGCGCGGCGTACATTTCGCCCGATGGATCACCGGCGGAGATTAGGATTTGTGGCGCGGGCATGAGGCGCGGTGATTATGGCATGTGAGCGGCGGGTTTGTGGCCGAGCGAATGGGGAAAGTCAAAAACGGAACGCAGAGAGACGCAGAGGCGCAGAGACACACAGAGAAAACCGGGCCGACTAGTCGTTGGAGGATGCGGAGTCATGCACAGGCTGTAAGCCTGCGCCGCCGGTGAGGAGTTCTTGCTCTTTGTACTGAAGCTGGTAGAGGCGGTAGTAGATGCCGCGGGCGGCGAGGAGTTCCTGATGCGAGCCTTGCTCGCGCAGGCGGCCTTTGTGCAGCACGATGATCTGGTCTGCGCGCTGGATGGTGGAGAGGCGATGCGCGATCACGATGGCGGTGCGGCCGGTGAGCAAGCGGTCGAGGGCTTCGCGGATGAGCAATTCGGTCTGCGTATCCACGCTGGAAGTGGCCTCGTCGAGAATGAGGAAGCGCGGATTGTGCGCCAGGGCGCGCGCAAAGCTTACGAGCTGGCGCTGGCCCACTGAAAACGTGGCGCCGCGTTCGCCGACCGGCGCTTCCAGGCCCAGCGCGTCGACCAGCGCGCCGAGTCGAACTTCATCGAGCGCGCGGCGGACGTCTTCACGCGTGATGGAATCTGTGCCGAGGCGCACGTTGGATTCCAGCGTGCCGGTGAAGAGGAACGGATCCTGGAGCACGATGCCGAAGTGGCGGCGCAGGTCGTGAACGTCGAGCTCGCGAATGTCGATTCCGTCCAGCAGAATTTGGCCGCGCTGCACATCGTAAAAACGCAGGAGCAGTTGAATGATGGTGGTCTTGCCGGCTCCGGTGTGGCCTACAATGGCGGCTGTCTGGCCGGGCGCAAGGCGGAAAGAAACGTCGCGCAGCACCCAATCCGGCTCGGCAGAGGGGTTCTTCGCATCGCCTGCGGTGTAAGCAAACCACACATTGCGAAATTCGATTTCGCCGCGCACATGAGCGGGCATGCGGCGCGGCTTGAGCAGCGCAGTGGTATCGAGCGGCGGCGCGGTAGGGGCAGGCCCCAGTGCCTGCCCGATTGTTTGTCCCAGTCCCAGTGCCAGCCCCGGCTGTTGCAATGGCTCGTCGAGCAGCTTGAAGATGCGCTCGCTGGAGGCCATCGCCGACTGAAGAATGGTGTACTTTTCCGAAAGGTCTTGAATCGGGCGGAACATGCGCTGCACGTATTGAATGAAGCTGACCACGATGCCCAGCGTGACAGCGCCGGCGAGCACGCGCACGCCGCCAAACCATAGCAACGCGGCCACCGCGAGCACGCCGAGGAATTCGACTGCCGGATAAAAGATGGCGTGGGCGAGGATGGCGTCCTTGTAGGCGTTGCGATGGTTGTCGTTAATCTGCGCGAAATCGCGAGCCGCGCGGCGCTCGCGATTGAACACCTGCACGACGGCGACTCCGCTGATGTATTCCTGCAAAAATGAATTGATGCGCGCAATGGCGGTGCGAATGCGGCGGTTGGCATCGCGATAGGAACGGCGGAACATCGCCGTGACGCCGACAATCAACGGGATCACGGCCAGTGCGGCAAGCGTAAGCCGCCAATCGAGGGCGAACATGGTGCCGATGATGAAGACCAGCGTCAGGAGGTCGGCCAGCATGGTGACCACGCCGGAGGCAAAAAGCTCGTAGATTACGTCCACGTCGGTAGTGACGCGCGTAACCAGCCGGCCCACGGGGCTGCGGTCATAGAAGCGCATGGGCAGGCGCTGCAAGTGGGCGAAGATCTCCATGCGCAGGTCGAACATGGCGCGCTGCCCCACGATCTGCATGATCAGCACTTCGGTGACTTGAAGCACGAAACTCGCCACGAGTACGGCGAAAAACAGCAGCGCGATCCACTCGATGCCGCGCATGGCTTCGCCGGCAAGCATCGTGCCGGAGATGCCCGGGACCAGGTAATCGTCCACGACCACCTTGGTGAAGTAGGGAACCACGGCGCCCAGCGCGGCAGTGATAATCACCAACACCACAGCGAGCGCTACCCGGCCCTTATACGGCCGCAGGTAGTACAGCAGGCGGCGCATCAGGTGCGCATCGTAACCTTTGCCGAGAGCTTCTTCTTCGTGGTGCGTAGCCATAACTCAGAACTCAGAAAAAAGCTGACAGCTTACAGTCAACAGTCGACAGTCAACAGTCCAATCGAGAGTTGGCTGAGGAAACCGACGCTTGACTGAAGAAAAGCAGACCCTTTGCTTCGCTCGGGTTGACATTCCCCTTGGGCTTCAACTTTTTTGCCTATCACCTATTCACCTATCACCTGCCTCGCTACGCGCGTTCGAGCTCTTCTTCGAGCAGTTGCTTCTGATACAGCTCGGCGTAGTAGCCGCCGCGGCCGATCAGTTCGGTGTGCGCGCCCTGTTCGACGATGCGGCCATCGCGCAACACGATGATCAAGTCGGCATCGCGCACTGTGGAGCAGCGATGCGAGATCAGAATGGTGGTGCGGTCGCGCATGATGTCGGTGAGCCGGTGCAGGATTTTGTCTTCCGTTTCGGTGTCTACGCTGGAGAGCGCATCGTCAAGGATCAGGATACGCGGGTCGCGCAGCACGGCGCGAGCGAGCGAAGTACGCTGCTTCTGCCCGCCAGAAAGCGTGATGCCGCGCTCGCCCACCAACGATTCGAACTTGCTGGGGAAGTCGGCCACGTCACCGGCCAGTGATGCCACATGCGCTGCTTCTTCCACGCTTCCTGGTTCGGCATCCTCAACGCCGAAAGCGATGTTCTCTCGAATCGTCTCGCTGAAGAGGAACGTATCTTGCGGCACATAGCCAATCGACCGTCGCAAAGTCTGGACGGGCCATTCGCGTATCGGGCGGCCGTCAACCAGCACCATGCCAGGCGGCGCGTCGTAGAGGCGCGGCACCAGCGCGGCCAGCGTGGACTTGCCGCTGCCAGTAGGGCCCACAATGGCTAGTGTGGAACCGGCGGGCACCCGCAGGTTGATGCCCTGCAGCACCGGACGAGCGCTGCCATTGGCGTCGTAAGAAAACGTCAGATTACGGAATTCGATCTCGCCGCGCAACGGCGAGCGCGCGTGCTGCTGACTTTGGAGACCCTCGTCAGCGCCGACCAGCACGCGATCCGCAAAGTCGTCGTTAATCGCCGGGGTGGTGTGTAGGATGTAGTTCAGGCGGCCCATAGATGCGGCGCCGCGCTGGAAAATGTTGGTCACCCAGCCGAGGGCGATCATCGGCCACACCAGCAGGCCCATGTAAGTGTAAAAGGCTATCAGCGCGCCGATGGAAATCTGTCCGGCGAGCACCTGGGTGCCGCCCTGCCACAGCACGATGAGGAAAGTGACACCAATCAGCGCCTCGAGCGCGGGGTAAAACAAGGCCCAAGTCCGGATGAGCTGAAGATTTTTTGCCATGTAATCGCGATGCACGCGCTCGAAGTCGCGCGTCTCCGGTTCTTCTTGCACGTAGGCGCGCACCACGCGAACCCCGGCGAGATTTTCCTGCGCGCGCGCGGAAAGCGAGGCGAGCAGCGCCTGGATTTTTTCGTAGCGCTCGTGGATCACCTTGCCGAAATAACGCACGGCCACCGCCACCACCGGCACGGGGATGAGCACGAAGAGGGTGAGGATGGGGGAAAGTTTCAACATGAGTACGACGGAGACAACCATGGTGACGATGGTGTTGGCGCTGTACATGATGCCGGGGCCCAGCACCATGCGCACGTTGTTGAGGTCGTTGGTGGCGCGCGACATCAACTCGCCGGTGCGGTTGCGCACGTAGAAGGCGGGGTCGAGCGCCAGCAATTTTTCCAGAACGCTGTTGCGCAAGTCGTATTCGATATCGCGCGAGACGCCGATGAGAATCCAGCGCGTAAAAAATGAGAGAAGCCCTTTGACAATCACCAGCCCGAGAAGAATCGCCCCGTACAACAGCAAAGTGCGGGCCTCGAACGGCTGGTACATGGCATGCAGCGAATCGTAGAGGAAGCCGGGAAGCGCAGACATACTCTCGATCAACTTGCGCGAGCCGGATAGGGAATCAATCATCGCGCCGATAGCCAGCGGCAGCAGCGCGCCAATCGCGTTGTAAAGCAGCAGGACAAAGAATCCCGAGGCCAGCGCGCCACGGTAGCGCGCCAGGTAAGGGAAGAGGCCGCGAAGCTGACGCAGGGAAGGAGCTGAAGTCTCGGGCATGGGGGAGGCTTCGGTGGGAACGGTTTGCGCGGCCGCGGCCATCAGCGCAGCACCGTTTCCGGCTTGTCGATGGCGGCGGCCTCGCCGAGGAAGCTATCGTAGTTGCGGTCCAGCGATTGATAGCGCTTCGCTTTGGGATTCCAGCGCACGCCGATGGGGCGCACCGGCCCGGACTTGGGCTGATAGATGGGCGTGAAATACATCGTCAAACCATCCTTCTCGTTGACTTCGTGCTGCAGCCGCCAGCCAGAGATCGGGGCGAGCGGCGTGCCGCCCAGAAAGCCCTGGGAGTTCTTGAGGTACTCGTCGGCGCGAAAAACCTGGCGCCAGCGCTCTCCTTCCTGAGCAAGGATCACCGCCCGGGTGAAGAGCGTGCCAGGCGCGACGCCTGTGGGCGTTGCCTTGAACAAATTGGCTGCCAGCACGTGCGTATTGCCGGCCTTTCCCAAGTCGCCGTGGCGCAGCACCGTGACTTCCGCGCCCAGCGCCGATTCGGCGGCCGCCTGCACCTCCGGCGGGACCGGCGGGGCAGCGGGCTTAGCCGGCGCCGCGGGCGTCGTGGTTTTCGACGGCTCCGAGCCGCACGCCGCGATAAGCAGAATGCCAGCGATGAGCGCGATCAAACAACGATTAGACGGATGCAAGTTCATTCGGCTTCCTGACACGGTTCCCGTTTTCTGCCGCCTGCGATGTAGCGGCGACCTTTAGGTCGCCATCTTCTTGCTCGTAGCGACCGCATGTGGCGACCTAAAGGTCGCCGCTACATCGTGCGCGCAAGCCGGAGACGGTGCACGCCGGTGATGCGGCGGCCTGCCCTACAGGCCCGGGAACGCGAGTGTGATTTGCACTACTCGGTTGCGCTCCA
>JBOGNS010000127.1:0-7239 GCA_050747305.1 Candidatus Acidiferrales bacterium
TACCAGACAATCTGCGGCGACATCCAGGCCAGCGCCTGAACCCCGGCGAAGGGCACGCAAGCGAGAAGGATCAGAACCAGCAGGCCGGCGCCGAGAATCATCAGCACGCGCCGCCGGCGTTTGGTGAGGTGGAACATGCGCGTTCTTCCCGAGTAAGCTGCGGCAAATCATACCACTGCCGAATCGCGGACGGAGCGACGCTGCAGCTTTGGAAAGGGCAGTCGTTCTTACCCGCTCCAGTACTTTGGTAAGGCTGTCAGCCCGCCCGCAAGTCCCATTTCATTCAGGGATTTGCTGCCGCAGAATGCGAGCATGGCAGAACTGCGGGATTTGCGCATCGTGCCTCAGGCAGCGCCGGAGCGGCTGGCGGCGCCGCCCGGCGATACGCGGCAGGAGACGATTGTCGAGGCCCAGAAAGCGATCCAAGTGATTGCCGAGCAGGTGACGCGGCTGGCGCAATCGTCGACAAATTCCGTGGAGATGACGCACATCATGAAGGAGTCAGCGGCCACGCTGGCGCAAACCGTGCCGGTGTACACGGAGGCGTTGGGTGCGCTGTGCCGGCGCGAGCAAAAGCTGGAAAACGCGACGGTGCGGTTGCAGGAGTCTGTGGCGCGGTTCCAGACGCAACAAATGGAAATGGCATCGCAGGTTTCCGGCGCGGTCAGCCGGTTGCGCTCGTGGCTGATGGTGGCGCTGCTGCTGGCGGCCTTTGCGGTGGCGGCGGCCGCCGGGAACGTAGTGCTGCTTCTGCAGAACGCCCGCTAAAATCCCTCGCTTCATTCCCCGATCTGCACGCTTTTCATCGCGCGCTGGATTCCGTATCATCGTGCTCCGCATTGTCCCTGCGAGGTGCGGTTTGAATACTTCTCTTTCTGCGGAGCGGCTGCGCGAGGTGTTGGCGCGACTCCAGCGAGCCAACGAAGCTTTCATGGCGCGGTATCCGGGCGAAAGCGGTCGGCGACAGCCGGTACACACGGTGTATGGCGGGGCACACCTGTTTCGCGCGGATTCGGCGGTGAAGCTGGGCAATCTGGCACTGCGCGCGCTGGAAGAGTATGCGCCGGATGCGGCAACGCTGGCAGCGGCGCTCGGACTACCAGCGGCGATCGCGGAAAAAGTGTACCCGCGAGTTGTCGAGAAACTGCGACGCGAGCCGGTGGAAGACTTTCGGCTGGACTTCGAGGACGGCTACGGCAACCGCCCGGACGCGGAAGAAGACCAAGACGCGGCGGCTGCGGCGCAGCAGGTTGCCGCCGGGATGAAAGAAGACTTGCTGCCGCCCTTCATCGGCATTCGCATCAAACCATTCAACGAAGAGTTGCGCGAGCGCAGCATGCGCACGCTGGAGATTTTTCTCAGCGAACTGGCCGGGAAGACCGGCGGCAAGGCGCCGAAGAATTTCGTGGTTACGCTGCCGAAGATTACCGTGCCGGAGCAGGTGGCCGCGCTGATGGAGCTGCTGGCGGAGTCGGAGGCGCGACTCGGCCTGCCGGAGCAGTCGCTGCGCATGGAAATGATGATCGAGACGCCGCAGTCCATCCTCAACGCGCGCGGGGAGTGCAACCTGCCGCTGCTGCTGGCTGCGGCGCAAGGGCGCTGCGCCGGCGCGCACTTCGGCACCTACGATTACACCGCGGGATGCAGCATCACTGCGGCATATCAAGTGATGGGCCATCCGGCGTGCGATTTTGCCAAGCACATGATGCAGGTTGCGTTTGCCGGAACCGGTGTGTGGCTCTCCGATGGCGCGACGAACATCATGCCGGTGGGCCCGCATCGCGCGCCGGGCGGCGACGGCGCGAAGCTCAGCGCGGCGCAAGGCGAAGAGAACCGCCGCGTGGTGCATCGCGCGTGGAAGATTCATTACGACGATGTGCGCCATTCGCTCGCCGGCGGCTTCTACCAGGGTTGGGATTTGCATCCCGCGCAATTGCCCACGCGCTACGCCGCAGTGTATGCGTTCTTTCTCGAGGGGCAGGAGGCGGCGTCGGAGCGGCTGCGGAATTTTGTGGCCAAGGCGGCCCAGGCCACGCTGGTGGGCGACGTGTTCGACGATGCAGCCACCGGGCAAGGCTTGCTCAATTATTTTCTGCGCGCGCTCGGTTGCGGCGCGATCAGCGAAGCAGAGGCGCAGCCGCTCACCGGCCTCACACTGGACGAGCTGCGCTCCGCCTCATTCGTGAAGGTGCTAAAGGCACGCCGGAAGCTATGACTAACCCGTGGCGCGGAGCGCAGGATCTAAGCCGATACGCTATGATTGAGGCGAGAGGTTTGTGTTATGACGAAAGAACAGCTCATCAACCGCGATAAAGACATCTTGGGCGGCACGCCGGTGTTTAGAGGCACCCGCGTGCCTGTGCAAACGCTTTTCGATTACTTAAAGGATGGAAGCACGCTGGACCAGTTTCTCGATGGCTTTCCCTCAGTCACCCGAGAGCAAGCAATCGGCGCGCTCCGTTTGTCGTATGAGCTGGTGCTAGGTAAATCGAACGATAACGGTGAAGTCGCACGCCTCTAACGCAGGCTGTTCGCTTAATGAGCAGGGCAATGAATCGCGACGAACTGATCCAACGGTCGTACGAAATCATGAGCGGTGCACTCGTATTTTCCGGTACGCGAGTGCCCGTGAAGACCCTTGTTGACTATCTGAAGGCGGGCGATAGCCTGAACGAATTTCTCGATGACTTCCCCACCGTTACGCGCGAACAAGCGGAAGGCGTTCTGGAACTTCTTGAGCACGATCTTCTAACTCTGGCATGAAGATTCTGCTCGACGAGTGCGTTCCAAAGAAACTCAAGCGATATTTTACCGAGCATGAAGTGTGGACTGCTCCCGAGGCGGGATGGGCCGGCAAGAAAAACGGCGCGCTGATTGCGTTGGCCGCCGGGAGATTCAGCGTCTTAGTCACGGTAGACAAGGACATCCCGTACCAACAGAACATCAGAACTCTGGACATCATGGTCATTGTCTTGATAGCCGAGGATAACGACATTCGCTCCCTCTTGCCTTTAGTTCCTGCGTTGCGGAAAGAATTGGAGAATTTGCGTCCGGGACAGTTTGTGTTTGTCGGGCCGTAGCGGCCATCGCATTGCGTCTTCGGCACGCAGCCTTAAGCGCGGCGGATGAGGGCGGCCGCGGCCCAGCCGACGAGGATGAGCGCGGCGAGCATGAGCCAGTTGTAGCTGCTGCCGTAGGTGGCGACGGGGTAGTGGTTGCTGATCATGATCAGCACGACGGGGAGGACCATGAAGGTGTTGTGGCGCGAGCGCTGCTTGGCGCGCGCGGCAAGTTTCGGGTCGGGCGCGCGGCCTTCGCGCACCGCCGCGACCATGCGGCGCTGTGCCGGGATGATGCGCATCCACACGTTGGCGGTCATGATGGTGCCTATCACCGCGCCGATGTGCATGTAAGCGGCGCGGCCGCTCATCACTTGCGTCAGGCCATAAGTGAGCGCGACAAGCAGCCCGTAGCAGACGAGCGCGCCGAGCATTTCCGATTTGCCGAGCGGCGAAATCCAGAGCAGGTCGTATACGACCCAGCCGAGAATGATGGCCAGCGTGCCGATGCCGGCCGCACGGCCCACGGAAACGCCGGAATCCGGATCCACCATCAGGCCGCCCATGTGATAAATCAAGCCGAGCAGCAACATGCCGCTGAGCCAGGTGAGCGCGGCTTCCCACTTGAACCAGTGGAGCGTGCGCGGCTGCAGCTCGGCGCCTTTTTGTTTCTCCACCACGTAAAAGCCGCCGCTGTGCACCATCCACACGCCGGGCTTGCCTGCTTCTGGCGAGCGCGCTGCGTTTTCCTGCTCGGTGAGCTGGGCGTCGAGCCACGCGAAAAAGTAGGTTTGGCCGATCCATAAGATCCCGGCGAAGACGTGGAACCAGCGCAGCGCGAGATTGATCCATTCGTTGAGTGTGGGGTCCATGGTGAGTGTCAGCTCCCGCGATACGTGGAATAGCCAAACGGGCTCAGCAGCAGCGGCACGTGATAGTGCAGCGCGGCGTCGGCAACAAAGAATGTGACTTTCACTTCAGGGTAAAAGGTGTTCTGGTGCTGCGCGCGAAAATAGTTCGCGGTGTCGAAGGTGATGCGGTAGATGCCTTCGGCCATTGCGGCGCCAGCGGGCAGCAGCGCTTTCACGCGGCCATCAGAATCCGTGACGCCCTGGCTGAGCGTCTTCCACGGCTCGCCCTCGCGCCCGCCGGTCTGGACTTCCAGGCGCACGTGCACGCCGGCGGCGGGGCGGCCGGCGGCTGTGTCGAGGACGTGGGTGCTGATGTTGCTCATGGTTGAGTTGAGTAGCGCGGGAACAAGCGTGACCGACCCGGAATCATTTCGCTAATTGCCGACGCTCCGTAGTTGATTCGAATCCGCGCGTTGGTACGAGCGGAGAGCTATTGTAAACAAAGCGGCGGCAAGCCGCCGCACTCCAGAGCCCCGCTTCGCGCGGCGTGCTTACAGGCCGAGGAATTTTCGCAGGCGCAGCTCGGTGATTTTGCGCTGCTCTTCGGCGGCGACGCGCAATTCCGTGTCCGCGTCATTCTGGAGGCGCTGGCGCAGATTGGCAAGCAGCTCCTCGGCGGTTTTGCCGGTGGCGCAGACGATGAAGATGTAGCCGAAGCGCTGTTCGTAATCAGTGCTGGCTTCAGCCATTGCGATTCGTGTGCGCTCCGAACCTGCGCCCGCAGCGGCTTGCTCCTGCTCAGACCATGCACGCTCGTGCGCCGATTGCTGCTGCGGCTGCTCGCCGATTCGCGGATGCTTGCTGAAAGCTTCCCGCCAGTCTTCCGGCGCAAGTTCGTTCCAAATCGCTGCGGCGGCAGCGAGCAAGTCGGCGGCGTCTTCGAAGGGACGGCGCTGTACCATGCGTCGCGCCCAGCGGGTGGAACCGCAGCAGGCCAGCAGGGCCGCTTCAGCCATCGGCGGCGCGAGGGCGTTGAGGGAGGCGATGTTGGCGGTAGCGCTCAACTCATTTCTCCGCTAGCGTGCCGAATAGGCGCAAGCGGCTGACGCCGCCATCGGGGAAAATATTGAGGCGCACGTGCGTAACCACGCCGGCGTTGCGCACCTGCGATTCGAAGCGGTGTACGTGGTCGGCCTCGAGGCGCGCGCGGGGCAGCAGCTCGGACCAGCCGAGCGAGTCGGCCAAGTCGTCCTCGTGATGGCCGGAGGCATTACAAGCTTCGAGCTGGCAGCTTTCCGGGAAATTGCCTTTGTAGTGCGCGGTGTCCACTTCGATGCGGCGAATGCGGCCGGGCGCGCCGAGCCGCAGGATACACCAGTCGTGGCCGGGGCCGCGACGCCGCTTGGTTTCCCATCCGTCACCCATGTTGATGCCGCGGCCGGGAAGAATCAGATTGTTGCGCGAGCCGAAGAACATGTCGGAGCTGGCGATGACCAGGCCGCCATGCTCAACCGCCACGAGGTCAATTTCGCCGGCGGCGCTGAGTTTTTCCCAGTCGGGCACGACCTCACCGAACGCGCGCAGGCGAGCCACGCCGCCATCGGGATAGATATGGAAGCGCAAGTGCGTCACGCGGTTTGGATGGTCGATGGGAAAGAGATTCTGGCTGTCGCCTTTCAGCGGCGATGACTTCAGCACCTCGTACCACCGGGTGGCCGCGGCGTCCAGTTGGTCGGCGGTGGCGTCGCAAGCGACCGCGCACGCTTCCATCGAACAACACTCCGGATAATAGCCGCGAAAGAATGCGGTGTCCACCAATAAGCCGCGCAGGATGCCGGGCAAGCCGAGGCGAATGACGCACCAGTCGTGGCCCGGGGAGCGGCGGCGGCGCGTTTCCCAGCCGTCCATCCATTTGCCGCGGTCGGTGTACTTGTCTTCGATGAAGATGGGCTTCGCGGCCTTCAGCAGATTCTCCTTGGGCGCGAAGAAGTCGTCGTTAGCGTGGAGCACCGTGCCACCGAGGCGCTCGGCGGCGAGATCAATCAGCTCGGTGAAGCCGTTCATGGTCCAGTTCTCTTCAGAACGCGCCCTTGCGGAGCAGCAGGGAATTTGCCCTGGTCGAAGATTTTCGCGCCGCGCAAGTATGTGGCGTGCACCACGCCATGGAGGGCGCGCCCGGCGTAGGGCGTAAGTTTGTGGCGCTGGTGAAGCTTTTCCGGATCCACCGGGAAACTCGCTTCCGGATCCCATACGACGAGGTCGGCATCGAAGCCGGCGACGATTGCGCCCTTGCGCCCGCCGGCACGCTGCGGGCGGTCAAGACCGGCGAGCCGCGCCGGCGCCGCAGACATCCATTGCGCAATGCGCGCAACGGCGTGGCCGCGCTCGCGCGCCGCAGTCCACAACGCGGAGAGGCTCACTTCCAGCGACGCGATCCCGCCCCAGGCTTCAAAAAAGTTGCCGCGCGGCTTGCACTTCATCTGCGGCGGGCACGGGGAGTGGTCGCTGACCACGCAATCAATCAGCCGGTCTTCCAGTCCGGCCCACAGGCGAAGGCGATTGTCGGCCTCGCGAATCGGCGGGGCGCACTTGAATTCGGTGGCATGGTCGAGAATTTCTTCCGCCGAGAAGGTTAAGTAGTGCGGGCAAGTCTCTACGGTGACCGGCAGCCCGTCGCTGCGCGCCCAGCGCAGCATGAGCAGCGCATCGCTGGATGCGAGGTGCACGATGTGGACGGGCACGCCAAACTCGGCAGCCAGCCCGATCATCCACGCGATGGCTTGTGTTTCCGCTTCACGCGGGCGCGACGCGAGCCACGCAGCGTGGCGCGAAGGGTCGAGGTCGCGCGCAGCAGCAGTGGCTTGCTCGATAGGGCCCGGCGATTCGGCGTGAACCAGCAGCGGCGCCTTCAGATTTTTCAGGTGCGGCAGCGCACGGCGCAGGTCGGCATCGGTGACGTGGCGAAATTCGTCCACGCCGGAAGGCACGAGGAAGCACTTGAAGCCGAAGACGCCTGCGTCCCACAGCGGAGCCAGTTGGTCGGCATTGCCGGGCACCACACCGCCCCAGAAGCCGACGTCCACGTGGCATTTACCGCGCGCGGCTTCAATCTTGGCGCGATAGGCATCGGCGGTGGTGGTCGCGGGGATCGAGTTGAGCGGCATCTCGATGAGCGTGGTGATGCCGCCGGCAGCCGCGGCGCGCGTGGCGGTGTCGAACCCTTCCCAGTCAGCGCGGCCCGGTTCGTTGATGTGGACGTGCGTGTCCACCAGCCCAGGCATGACTACGTGGTCGCCGTAATCTTCCATCGCGGCGCCATTGGCGACGTC
>JBOGNS010000128.1:0-2280 GCA_050747305.1 Candidatus Acidiferrales bacterium
GGCATGAAGCGCACGTTGGTGATGGTGCCGTAGGGCCGCACGTTGCAATAGACGCCGGCCGCCGTGCGCAGCGGCGCGTTGGCCGACTTGCCCATGACGACCACCTTCTTGCCGTTATCATTGACCAGCGCATCACCGGCGGTGGACCACTTGATGCAGGTGGCGTCGAGCTTGCCGAACCACTCCAGGCACTTAAGCTTCGTGTCGTGCCGGTACTGCGCCATCATCGGCACGCCCAGGAACGGCAGCCCCAGCACATCGAGCGCCATCAGCGTGCCGTTGAGGGAGAACATGTCCGTCAGCGCGTGCGCGACCGGCTTCACGTTGCCGCGCGTGTCCCCGCCTTCCCAGATGACCGCGTCGGATAGGCCCCGCGGCTGGACTTGGGAGCGCTGGTAGAGGCTGTCGAGCAGCCTGAACAGGTTGCCGCTCTGCTCTTCGCGCGCGATCTTCAACAGGTCGAGTCGTTCGTTCATGGTGCCACGTCTCCGTTCGGATGCGGTTGATTTTGGGGCGGCTGCGAGGGGGAGGCGCGGCGCCGCGGCGCCGCGCGCGGATCGGATGAAAAGAGCGCGAATTATAACAAATGCTTTCGCAGGCTCTTCCCGCACCGGAGCCGCCGACGCGCACCGATCCGCGCGTGCGCATGCCCGCACCCGCGGGCAATAGCGGTAACCGCAACAACGCCGCGCCGGGCGCGCGCCGCTGCCGCTGTCCCTCCTGGTGGTGGTACTGAGAGGCGCCCCGGAGCGCTGTAAGTGGGTGCTTATTAAGCCAAATCCGGCCTGATCTGGATCCAGGAATGTGCTGATGCACCAACTGGAAACTCCTTTCTGGACTGGCACTTGGAAGTTTAGACCAAGTCTGTATAATGCACTGCAGCACTCCTTGCGCAATGCCGTTTCGTATCGTGGAAGCCGCGTTGCGGTCCCGCTCCGTGTGGCCCAAACAACGACGAGGAAAACGATCATGAGACTCTCCATGCCGCTTCCCCCAGGCGTCGAAATCTACGGCCGGCTGGCGCCGGCCCACGCGGATATCCTCGACGCCCGGGCGCTTGCCTTCGTCGCCAAGCTCGCCCGCAAGTTCGAGCCGCGCCGCCGCGAATTGCTGGCGGCCCGGGCGCGGCGCCAGGCCGAGTTCGACGCGGGGCGGATGCCCGATTTTCTGCCGCAGACGAGGTCCATCCGCGAAGCCGAATGGAGCGTCGCGCCCGCGCCGCGCGACCTCCAGGACCGGCGCGTCGAGAGCACCGGGCCGACGGAGCGCAAGATGGTGATCAACGCGCTCAACTGCGGCGCCAACGTGTTCATGGCCGACTTCGAGGACTCCAACGCGCCCACGTGGGAGAACATGATCGAGGGCCAGGTCAACCTGCGCGACGCGATCCGCGGCGCCATCGAGTACACCAGTCCCGAGGGCAGGCGCTACGCGCTGAACGAGAAGACGGCCACCCTCATGATGCGGCCGCGCGGCTGGCATCTCACGGAGCGTCACGTGCTCGTCGACGGCGAGCCGGTCGCCGCCGCGATCTTCGATTTCGGGCTCTACTTCCACCACAACGCGAAGGCCCTGCTCGCGCGCAATACCGGTCCCTATTTCTACCTTCCGAAGCTGGAAAGCCATCTAGAGGCCCGGCTGTGGAACGACATCTTCGTCACGGCGCAGCGCGAGCTCGGGGTGCCGCAGGGCACGATCAAGGCCACGGTGCTGATCGAGACCGTGCTCGCCGCGTTCGAGATGAACGAGATCCTCTTCGAGCTGCGCGAGCACAGCGCCGGCCTCAACATCGGGCGCTGGGACTACCTCTTCAGCTGCATCAAGAAATTCCGCTCCCATCGCGACTTCTGCCTGGCCGACCGCGCCCGCGTGACCATGACCGCGCCGTTCATGCGCGCCTATGCGCTGCTGCTCATCCGGACCTGCCACCGCCGCAATGCCCATGCCATGGGCGGCATGGCGGCCCAGATCCCGATCAAGAACGATGCGGCGGCGAACGAAGCCGCGCTGGAAAAGGTGCGGGCCGACAAGGTGCGCGAGGCGACCGACGGCTGCGACGGCACCTGGGTCGCGCATCCGGGCCTGGTGGCGCTCGCGCGGGCGGTGTTCGACCAGCACATGCCGACGCCGAACCAGGTCCACAGGAAGCGCGACGACGTGGCGGTCACCACCCGCGATCTGCTCGATTTCCAGCCCGAGAAGCCCATCACCGAGGCGGGGCTGCGCAACAACATCAGCGTCGGCATCCAGTACCTAGGCGCCTGGCTCGCCGGCAATGGC
>JBOGNS010000129.1:0-10141 GCA_050747305.1 Candidatus Acidiferrales bacterium
CTTCCAGGTGTGCTTGGTGACGTCGGGTGAAGGCGCGACATCGCCATAGAGGCCGTGGCGGAATTTGGCGTTGGGATCGCTGCTGATGGCGGTGGTGACGAAAACGCGATTGCCCCAAACCACGGGGCTGGAGAGCGCGAGGCCGGGGATTTCCGCCTTCCAAAGGATGTTTTCGGATTTGGTGGCGTCCCACTGGGTGGCGGTGGCGAAGCCGTCGGCTACGCCGGAAGCCTGCGCGCCGCGGAAGGCGGGCCAATGAGCGGATTGCGCGAGCGCCTGGAGCGGTGCGGCGAGCAACACAGCCAGCGCGAGAGCGAGTTGATTCTGGCGATTCCGGGTCATGGCTGCTTTTCCTCCACGCGCTTGTAGCTGGTTTGTGTACCGCCCTGGGTAAGGACAAAGCCAGTCACCTTGCCGGCTTCCACCTGAAACTTGACGGTGACACCGGCGGCGCCGTCGGGTTGGAAGGTAACGGCGTCGGAGGCAGCGAGCGGGATGCGCTGCGGGCCGAGCACGACAATCAGCTTGCCGTCGGCGACGACCATTTCAAGGTCGGATTGGTCGCTGCGATACTTGCCCGCGTAGGTGGCGAGGGTGGCGGCGTCCACCTGGAACGGCGGCTGGGCGCCTGCGGCACGGAGCGCCTCAGCGACGGCGTCGTACTTGTTGTTGGTGGCAGTGCTGAGCGCGGCGGTGAGGGTTTCCGGCTTGAGGCCGCCGCGGTCGAGCACCACTTTGGCCAGGGCGAGGTTGCCGCTGCGGGCGGCACCGACGAGCACCTGGTCGGCGCCTTGCGCGCCTTTTTCCAGCAGCAGTCTGACGATCTGGACGTGCGCTTCGGTAGGCTCATCGACGGATGCGGGGGAAGAAGCCCAGTTGAGCGGGGAGGCTTTGTAATAGGTGTCGCGGGCATTGACATCGGCGCCGCGCTCGAGAAGCAGCTTGACGACTTCGAGGTGGCCGCGGTCGCAAGCGTAGAAGAGGGCGGTGACGTCGTAGCGGAACTTGGTGTTGACGTCGACGCCTTTATCGAGCAGGGCTTTGACCTTGGCGGCGTCGCCGCGGCGCGCGGCGAGAGAGAAGTCTTCAGCGTCTGCGGAGAGAGCGGGCGCTGGGGCTGGCGCCGCCTGCGCGGGTGCAGCTTGTGCGAATAATGGCGATGCGGCGAAAAGCAGGCCAGCGCACAGCATCGCGGTGAGGCCAAGCGGACGTGGGGGTCTCATCACAATCCTTATATACGCAGCGAGAGAGAAAAGGTTGCGTGGCAACGCTCTCGCCAGCGGCGACTCTGTGCTTGACGGAAGCCTCAGCAGAATATAGTTTGGGTTGGTCGCAGTCAACTATAGCAGCGCGAGTTCGTTCGCGACTTTACCCGCGCGAGTTCGTTCGCGACAAGTTGCGAGAACCAATCTGAATGATGCCGCGTCCAAATAAAGTATGGAAAACCGCGAACTGCAAACTGCAAATTCGCCGGCAGGATGCCGGCGCTACGACATGAAAAAACGCAAATCTTTGTTGCTCGGTGCAAGCTTTCTTATTCTGATTCTCGCTCTCACTCTGGCGAGTGCGGCGCCTGCGCCGGCGCAGGGCGGCGACTGGCCGGAATGGCGAGGGCCGAACCGCGATGGCATGTCTGCGGAAAAGAACCTGCCGGAGAAGTGGACGCTCGATGGCGAAAATTTCCTTTGGCGCGTCGAGTATGGCGGGCGCTCCGCGCCGGTGGTGTGGGGCAACCGGGTTTATGTGCAGAACTCGTCAGGGACGCGCGAAAACTTGCAAGAGCGCGTGATGTGCCTGGATGCGAATACCGGGAAGGTGTTGTGGGAGCGGAAGTTCAACGTGTTTTTGAGCGATGTGCCGCCGCACCGCGCGGGGTGGGCGTCGCCCTCGGTGGATCCTGAGACGGGAAATGTTTACGCGCTGAGCGTGGGCGCGATGATGATGGCATTCACGCAGGATGGCAAGCCGCTATGGGAGCGGTCGCTGACCGAGGAGTACGGGCAGATCACCACGCACGGTGGCAGGACGGTGTCGCCGGTAATTGACGGCGATTTGGTGATTGTGAGCGGCGCGTCGTTTAGCTGGGGCACGAATGCGGGCGGGTCGCACCGGTTTTACGCGTTCGATAAGCGCACCGGCGAAACGGTGTACGTGACGCAGCCGGGCGGGCGGCCGTACGACACGACGTACGCGGGCGTGATCATCGACGAGGTGAATGGCACGCGGCTGCTGATTTCCGGCACCGCGGATGGTTACGTACACGCGCTGAAGCCGCAAACCGGCGAGCCGGTGTGGGGCATCGAGTTGAGCAAGCGCGGCATCAACACCGCGTCGCTGGTGATCGGCGACGACGTGATCGTGTCGCACAGCGAAGAGAACCTCGATACCAGCGAAATGGGGATGCTGGCCTCGGTGGACGCCACGGGCAAAGGGAAACTTACGCCAGCCAGCATGCGCTGGAACTTGAAGGGCGTGCAGGTGGGCTATTCGTCGCCGGTGACCGACGGGGAGCGCATCTATCAGGTGGATAACGGCGCGAACTTGCTGGCGTTTGATGTGAAGACGGGCAAGCAACTGTGGACGCAGAACCTCGGCGTGGTGCAGAAGGCGTCGCTGGTGATGGGCGATGGGAAGCTGTATGTGGGCACGGAAAGCGGCAAGTTTTTCATTCTACGGCCGCGCGCGGATGGCTGCGACATCCTAGACGAAGACTTGCTGGGCACAGCGGGTGAGCCGGAGACGATTACGGCGTCGGCAGCGATTTCGCGCGGGCGTGTGTTTTTTGTTTCCGAGACGGCCATCTACGCGTTTGGCAAGAAAGTGCCGGATAGCGCGATTCGCCAAGGCGCGAATCGCGCGCGGGCTCAATCCACAGCCACGGGCGAGCCGGCCTGGGTGCAGGTGGTGCCGGCGGACTTGCTGGTGAAGCCGGGGCAAACGACCGAATTTCGCGCGCGTGTGTTCAATGCCAAGGGTGAATTCCTGCGCGAAGAAAATGCGGCGTGGTCGCTGACGCAATTGGAAGGCGCGATCAAACCGGACGGCACGTTCACAGCGGCAGGAACGAAGCCGCAGGCGGGGCAAGTGACGGCGACCGTCGGGGGGCTGAAGGGCACGGCTGCGGTGCGTGTGGCGCCGCCGCTGCCGTGGAGCCAAGATTTCGAGTCGGTGCCGGTGGACCGCGCGCCGGCGCACTGGGTGAACGCGACGCTGAAGTTTTTCGTGCGCGAAGTGGAGGGCAACAAGGTGCTGGTGAAGCGCGCCGACAATCCCTTTTCGTTCATCGAGCGCGCGCGCGGCTTCATGGGGCCAACCGATTTGCACGACTACACCATCGAAGCGGATGTGATGGCACAGGAGCGGCGGCGGCAGATGGGCGATGCAGGGATAGTGGCGCAGCGCTATCAACTGGCGCTGTTTGGCACGCACCAACGGCTGGAGTTGCAGTCGTGGCAGCCGGAGACGTCGCGGACGGTGGTGGTGAAGTTCGCGTGGAAGCCGGACACCTGGTACCGGATGAAACTGCGCGTGGAGAATCTGCCGGACGGCGTAACGCGGGCGCGGGGCAAAGTTTGGTTGCGCGGGGAGCCGGAGCCGGAGCAGTGGACGATCGAGAAGCTGGACAAGATTGGGAACCGGAAAGGCAGCCCGGGAATTTATGGCGATGCGCTGGCGAGCCAGAATGCGGCGCAGCGAGCGGAAATTTTCTACGACAATTTCAAAGTGACGGCGAACCAATAGGAGACTATGAGGAACCAAAGGAAAAGATCCATGATGCGGTGGTGGCGCGCCGGGACCGCCGTGGCAGCGGCAGTGGCGCTATTGAGTCCGGGGGCGGCGTTGCTGCGCGCATCAGATCCGGGGTCGGGCGACTGGCCGATGTGGGGCGGCACGCCGGACCGCAATATGGTGTCGAACATGACAGGCTTGCCCACAACGTGGGACGTGAAGACCGGCAAGAACGTGAAGTGGGTGGCCGCGCTGGGATCGCAGACGTACGGCAATCCCGTGGTGGCAGGCGGCGTGGTGCTGGTGGGCACGAATAACGAAGGGCTGCGCGACCCTGAAATCAAAGGCGACAAGGGGAATCTGATTGCGTTTCGCGAATCGGATGGCGAATTTTTGTGGCAGGCGGTGAGCGACAAGCTGGTGGCGGGGCGCGTGAACGACTGGCCGTTTCAGGGGATATGCTCGTCGCCGCTGGTGGAAGGCGAAACGGTGTATTACGTGACCAACCGCAGTGAGGTGGTGGCGCTGGACCTGCGGGGCTTCCACGACAACAACGAGAACGATGGCCCGTACAAAGAGGAAAAGCGCACGGGCAAGCACGATGCCGACATCCTGTGGATGTACGACATGATGGAGGAGCTGGGCAACAACCCGCACAACATGTCGAACTCCTCGCCGGTGGCGTACGGCGACTTGATTTATGTGAGCACGTCGAACGGGCAGGACGAAAGCCACGTAAATATCCCTTCGCCCAAAACGCCGAGCATCATCGCGCTGAACAAGACCACCGGGAAGCTGGTGTGGGAAGACAACTCGGTGTTCGAGAACATCCTGCACGGGCAGTGGTCTACGCCGGCAGTGGGGAAAATCGGCGGCGAGGTGCAGGTGGTTTCCGCGCAGGGGGATGGCTGGGTGCGCGGCTATGAGGCGTTGACCGGGGAAAAACTGTGGGAGTTCGACACGAACCCGAAGGACTCGGTGTGGCCGAAGACGCGCAATGAAGTGATCAGCACCCCGATCATTTGGGACAACAAAGTTTTCATCGCCAACGGACAGGATCCGGAACACGGCGAGGGCGTTGGGCACTTGTACGCGATTGACGCTACCAAGCGCGGCGACATCACCAAGACCGGCCAGATCTGGCATTACGACAAGATTCGCCGGTCGGTCTCCACGGGCGCCATCAAGGATGGGTTGATTTACTACGCGGACTTCAGCGGCTTCTTCCACTGCCTGGATGCGAATACAGGCAAGGTGATGTGGGTGCATGACATGCTGGCGGCCATGTGGGGCTCGCCGATCGTGATCGCTGACAAAGTCTATCTCGGCGATGAAGACGGCGATGTGGCGGTGCTGCAAGCGGGCAAAGAAAAGAAAGTGCTGGCCGAGGTCAATGTGGGCAGCTCGGTGTATTCCACTCCGGTGCCGGCGAACGGCGTGCTTTACATTGCGACGCGCAACCAGCTCCTCGCGCTGGCGGAAGGCGCGGGGCCGAAGTAAAAAGGAAAAAGGTAAAAGGCAAAAGTAAAAATAAATTGCTCTTTGATTTGTTCCGGTTTGACTTGCCTTTGCGGCTTCTACTTCCCAGGTGGCTCCAGCGAGCCGCGGGCGAGAGGGAATCTTCTTGCGCCGTCGCGCCGTTTTCACTCTTGCCTTTTTACTTTTACTTGCAAATTGCGACTTGCCCCGCAGCGCCAAAACGTAGAAAGGCAAAAGGTAAAAGGAAGGTAGTGGTGTGATGCAGGCTTTCGAGTATCAATCGCGGACACGCGTGATCTTTGGCGCGGGCGCGCTCGACCGGCTGGGTGAGTTGGCGCGGGAGATGGGATTTCGCCGCGCGCTGCTGGTGGCGGACGCGGGGTTGGTGCGCGCCGGGCACTTCGAGCATGCGGCGAAGCTGCTGAAGGCTGCGGGCGTTGCCGCGGTTCCCTTCCACGACTTCCCTGCCAACCCGGATACGCGCGCGATGGAAGCGGGGCGTGATGTAGCGCGCGCCGAAGCCGTGGATTCGATTGTCGGGCTGGGCGGCGGCAGCTCGATGGATTGCGCCAAGGGCGTGAATTTTTTGGTGACGAACGGCGGGCGGATGCAGGACTATACCGGCTATGGCAAGGCGGCGAAGCCGATGCTGCCGATGATTGGCATCCCGACCACGACGGGCACGGGCAGCGAGGCGCAGTCGTACGCGCTGGTGAGCGATGCGGAGACGCGCGTGAAGATGGCGTGCGGGGATCCCAAGGCGGCGTTTCGCGTGGCGATACTGGATCCGCTGCTGGCGGTGTCGCAGCCGGACGCCGTGCGGTCGATGACCGGCTACGACGCGCTGTCGCATGCGGTGGAGACGCAGGTGACGACGCGGCGCAATGCGGTGAGTGAAATTTTCTCGCGCGAGGCGTGGCGGCTGCTGGCGGCAAATTACGAGCGCGCGCTTAACGAGCCGGCGAATGTGGAGGTGCAGGGCGCGATGATGCTAGGGGCGCACTTCGGCGGCGCGGCGATTGAGAATTCCATGCTGGGCGCGACGCACGCATGCGCGAATCCGCTGACGGCGCGCTACGGCACGGTACATGGCGCGGCCATCGCGCTGCTGCTGTCGCACGTGGTGCGATGGAACGGCGGCGTGGCCGGCGCGCGTTACGGCGAGTTGATTGGCGCGGGCAATGGCGCCCCGCAGCGCGCGGCAGAAGCGCTGGCGCGGCGGCTGGAGCAACTGGCGCTGGCAGGCAAGTTGCCGACCCGGTTGCAGGCCGGGGGCGTGAAGCGCGAGGACTTGCCGGCGCTGGCGGAAGCGGCGGCGCAACAGTGGACGGGAAAATTCAATCCGCGGACGCTGGATGCGGCGGGCGCGCTTGAACTGTACAACTTAGCTTACTAAGTGGCACGGTGGAACGTGAAAGAGTTAAAAAGTAAAAGAGTTAAAGAGAGGACGACGCGGCGCAGCGTAATCGCAAGCGCGATGTCCTTTTTCACTTTCACTCTTTTACTTTTTAACTCTTTAACTCCCTCGAGCAGCGAGGCGAAGGGGCAAGCGGCTGCCGCGCGCGGCGATGAGAGTGTTGCGCCTGCGGAGCGGTGGGCGCATTTTCGCGGGAGCGGATTGCTGACGGGGGTGACGGCGAGCGCACTGCCGGAGAAGTTGAGCGTGGCGTGGACCTATGAGGCGGGGGAATCGATTGAATCGTCGGCGGCGATTGTGGATGGCGTGGTGTACGTGGGGTCGCAGGCCGGCGAGCTGCTCGCGCTGGAGCTGGCGACGGGAAAGCTGAAGTGGAAATACGCAACGAAGGCGGGGATTGGCGAGTCGTCGCCGGCCGTGGCGAATGGCGTGGTGTACGTGGGGGACACAGGCGGCATTTTCCACGCCGTGGATGCCGCGAGCGGCAAGGGCGTGTGGACCTTCAAGACGGAGATGGAGATCAAAGCGTCGCCGGTAGTGATTGATGGCAAAGTGCTGATTGGTTCTTACGACGAGCACCTGTACGCGCTCGACGCGAAGAGCGGCGCGCGGCTGTGGAAGTTGCAAGCGGCGGGGCCGATCCACAGCACGGCGGGCGTGCTGGATGGCGTGGCGTTCGTCTCGGGGTGCGACGGAGTGTTTCGCGGAGTGCGCATTCGCGATGGCAAGCAGGTGTTTGAAGTGAATGTGGGCGCGTATACGGGAGCGTCGCCGGCGCTGGAGAGCGGCGCGGGAGAGGCGGGGCGGCGGTTCGCTTACTTCGGCACGTTCGAGAATGAAGTGCTGGGCGTGGATGTCGCGGCGCAGAAGGCGGTGTGGCGGTATGAACATGCGCAGCGGAAGTTTCCGTTTTACTCGTCGGCGGCGCTGGCGGATGGCAAAGTGATCCTCGGCGGGCGCGACAAGATGGTGCATGCGCTGGATGCGCGGACCGGCAAAGCGGTGTGGACGTTTACGACCCGAGCGCGGGTGGATTCGTCGCCGGTGATTACTGGCGGGCGCGTGTATGTTGGATCCGGCGATGGGAAGCTGTACGTGCTGGATGTGGAGACGGGAAAGAAGATTTCTGAGTTTGAAGCGGGGGCGCCGCTTCCGGCGTCGCCTGCGGTGGCGAGCGGGTATTTGGTGATTGGGTCGCAGGATGGCGTGCTGTACGCGCTGAAGTAGGACAGACCTCCTGGTCTGTCCGGCTGGTGTGTCGCGACTACGAGCCAGCCAGAAATTCCCTCGGTCGAATTGCCCATCAAAAAAAACCGGACAGACCGGGAGGTCTGTCCTACTGGGTGGCGCCGGTGGCGCGCTCGGATTTGCCGATGGCGAAGAGGTGATTCTTGCCGCGAATGAAGAGGCGGCCGGCGGCGATGGCGGGCGTGGCGTAGATAGGTTCGCCGAGCGAATTGGTGCGCACGACTTCGTGCGCGGGGCCGGCTTTGACCACGAAGGTGTCGCCATCTTCGCTGAACTCGAGGATGTTGCCGTCGACGGCGACGAGCGATGCGATGAAGGAGGCGGGCACGGGCACGCGGCCGTTGTCGTATTTGACTTCGCCGGTCTTGGCGTCGAGGCAAGTGAGGATGCCTTTGTCGCTGACGAGGTACAGGTAGTCGCCGTAGAGGATTGGCGAGGCAACGTAGGCGACGCCTTTGTCGTAGGTCCATGCGACGTGCGACGCGGTGATGTCACCGGCGCCGCCGGGACGCACGGCAACCACTTTCTTGGTGGGGTAGCCGGTGGGGAGGAAGACGAGTCCATTGCCGGCGACCGCGGAAGGCACGGCGTTGCCGGCGAGGCCTTTGGTGGTCCAGAGTTCTTTGCCGGTAAGCGGGTCGTAAGCGACGATGATCTGATTGCCGAGGGTGATGAGTTCGTCGCGCTTGCCGGAGCTGACCAGAATGGGCGTGGCCCAACTGATTTCCACTTTGCGCGGCTTGCGCCAGACTTCCTTGCCGGACTTTTTGTCCAGCGCGACGATGAAGGAGCCTTCGCCGTCTTCGGTGTCGCACTGGAGGATGAGCAGCTTCTTATAGAGGACGGGCGAAGTGCCGATGCCCACGCTGACCGAAGTGATTTTGCCCACGGTGGTTTTCCACTTCAGATTGCCCTTGTAGTCGAAAGCGAAGACGCCTTCGGCGCCGAAGAAAGCGTAAACCATCTCGCCGTCAGTGACCGGTGTAGGCGAGGCGAAGCTGGCCTTGCCGTGGCGGCTGTCGCTCATCAGTCCTTCGTAGACGGTGCGATCCCAGAGAATTTTTCCGGTGTCACGATCCAGCGCGAGCACTCTCAGGGTGTGCTTGCGGTCAGCGCCGGTGGCGGCGGGATGCGACCAGGGCTTGCCGTTGACCAGATGAACGGGGGCTTTGGCGCCGGGGACGACTTCGCCTTCGATGGCGGTAGTGAGGAACACGTGGTTGCCCCATACGATGGGCGATGAGTGGCCGAGGCCGGGGATGGGCGTCTTCCAGAGAATGTTCTGCGTGTCGCTCCATTCCAGCGGGACATCGGTTTCGTCGGAGACGCCGCTGGATTCGGGGCCGCGCCACTGCGGCCAGTTGGAATCTTTAGCGTCGCCGCCGGCGGCGGCTGCCGAAGAAAGTGCGACGGCCAAGCTGACGAGCAGAATGGAACGATACAAGACGCCGAAATTTTTCATGACCCTCACCTGGTTTTTAGTCCGCCGAGCGCGGCGGAGGAATCGCACACACCAAAAGCATTCTACCCGTTGGACGTAAGAAGTCGAAAAACGGCGCAAGAGAAAGCGATTCAAAATTCCAGATTGGTCCTCCTGCCGGTGGCGACGAACTCGGGATGAATTACCCCTGAGATTCTTCGCCCGCTGCCTGCGTCCCGCTTCGCGGGCCGCAGGCAAAGCGCGGGCTCAGAATGACAGGTGGTGGGTAGTTTGGGCGAGGATCAGCAGAGCCCCGGGTGTGAGCTATTGCTGGCTTGCGCTGCCGAATGTCAACAAAGCCATTCAAGGTCCGGCTAGTGGAAGTAACGGGTGATGGTTTGGGGCGACGGTTTGCGCGTGAAAGCTGAGACGACAACAAGAAGCAAGGCGGAGAGGAGCGTCATGGGGACGACGGGCATCAGGCCGAGGACGGATGTACCGCTGGCGGTGCGGGAGAGGATTTCCATTTCGCCGAGCGCCCAAATAACTTTGGGCGGCCCCACGGGCGGCGCGACCACTTGCTGGAAGATAGCAACGCCAGCGACCGCTGCGGCGACCCACAGGGTGCTGGCGAGCGCGCCCCACTTGGTGCTTCCCTTCCAGAACAGCGCGGCGATAAGCAGGGGGACGAGCGCGGCGTAGCCGGAGAAGGCGTACTGCACAGCGAGATTGAAGATGGTCTCGGGCGCTTGCAGGGCGATGACGTAAGCCAAAACGGTGAGCACGATGACGAAGACGCGCCCGGTGAGCACCTGGACGGCTTCGCCGAAGCGTTCTTTGCCGCCGTA
>JBOGNS010000130.1:0-5437 GCA_050747305.1 Candidatus Acidiferrales bacterium
GCAGCGGGACGGTGCCCATCTCGCGCAAGTACATGCGCACCGGGTCGTTGGTTTTATCCAGCGTGCCCGGTCTCAGGTCCAGCTCTTCTTCCGCCGCCTCTTCCTTTGCCTCTGCCGCTTCCGGCGCGCCATCGGTCGCTTCCGCAGACGCCCGCGCGGCCTTCGCCGCCGCGAGATCTTCGTACACTTCGATCCCATAGCGCTCGAAGGTGGAAAGCAGATCGTCAATCTCCTCCGACGAATGCACTTCCGCCGGCAGGATGTCGTTCACCTCGTCATAGAGCAGATACCCGCGCTCTTTGCCGAGCGTGATGAGCTGCCGTACCTGATCGTATTTTTCTTCCAGGGCCAGAACCAAAACGTCCTCCTACCTTTGGCGGGAGCAATACGGGGCGGCGCTGCCCGTTAAGTAGAGCCGTGGGACACGAAAGCACTGCGGCGCTATGCCGGTGCTCTGGCGAATATTGTTGCGCAACTTCGCGCGCAGAGATTTGGTGGGAATCCCACCCGAAGAGTTTACGCCTGCTCCAGTGCCGCGCCCGCCTTTACCCGCCGTGCACTCTATTAGATGCACGCCGCCCGCCGCTCGGTTTCATGCGCCAGCCCACGCCATGCCGCACGCATAAACCAAGCTATGTTACACGCCTCCCGCCACTTGCGTCAATTGAATTTCCACCGTGGGAGAGCCTTGGCACATCGTATCCCCCTGCGAGGGAGGGATTTTGTTTGGGGGGATGTGGAAAGGGCCGCTTCGTGTCCATGCGCTGGCCACGGGCCATTGGGCACTGCTCACGGGCCGCTACAGCAGATGTGCTACGATGCAATTCTTGGCATGAGTGACGCCGTTTACATCGTGAGCGCCGTGCGCACGCCGATTGGCAAGTTCGGCGGCGCGCTGGCCGATCTCACCGCGCCGGATATCGGCGTAGTCGCCGTGCGCGCCGCTCTCGAACGTGCCTTCGGTGCAGCGCCCGCGCCGCGCGAGCCGGGCTCAGTAGGACAGACCTCCGGTCTGTCGGCCGTTGAATCCCCAGCAAGCGCCAGTCGCGTTCCTTCGGCTGCTAACAAGGGCGGACAGGCAGGAGTGCCTGTCCTACCGATCGACGAACTCATCTTCGGCCATGCGCGGCCCGCGGGCGTCGGCCCCAACCCGGCGCGGCAGATTGCATGGCGCGCCGGGCTGGGCGACGACGTCCCCGCCTTCACCGTCAACCAAGCCTGCGCCTCCGGCTTGCGCGCGATTATTCTTGCCTGGCAACAGATTCGCGCCGGTGAGTCGAGCATCGTGGTGGCCGGCGGCGCCGAATCCATGAGCCGTGTGCCGTATCTGCTGGATGCGCGCTGGGGATTCAAGATGGGTCACCAGCCGCTGGCCGATGCGATGTACCGCGACGGCTTCCTCTGTCCCATGTCGCAGATGGTGATGGGCGAAACCGCCGAAGTGCTCGCCGAGCAGTACAAGATCTCGCGTGACGAGCAGGATCGTTTCGCGCTCGAGAGCCAGCAGCGCGCCGCGCGCGCGCAAGCCGAGTGCCGCTTTCAGGCTGAAATCGTGCCCATCGAGAAAATCAACAAGAAGGGCAAAACCGTTCGCGTCGAAAAAGACGAGCACGTCCGCGCAGACACTACGCTTGAATCGCTGGCCAAGCTGCCGCCCGTCTTCTCCAAGACCGGCACCGTCACTGCCGGCAACTCCAGCGGACTCACCGATGCCGCCGCGGCGCTGGTGCTGGCCGGCGAAACCAAAGTGCGCGATCTTGGCCTGAAACCGCTCGCGCGCATCGTCGGCGCGGCCACCGCTGCCGTGGAGCCGCGCGTGATGGGCATCGCGCCCGTGCCTGCCGCGCGCAAGCTGGAGGCGCGCACCGGCTGGAAGCTTTCCGGCTACGACGCGGTCGAACTGAACGAAGCCTTCGCCGCGCAAGTGCTCGCCTGTGACCGCGAGTTGCACTTCGACCGCGCGCGCCTCAATCCCAATGGCGGCGCCATCGCGCTCGGCCACCCCATCGGCTGCACCGGCGCGCGCATCACTACTGCGCTGGTGCATCATCTGCGGCGCACCGGCGGCAAACGCGGGCTGGCAACACTCTGCGTTTCCGGCGGCATGGGCGTGGCGCTCGCGTTAGAATCGGTGTGAGGCGAAGGCAGCGCCCGGCGCCTGTGGTTAGGCTTGCCGCCGCGGATTTCTTTCGCGTGGGGAGAACAATGACCGATGAAGCGCGAGTCGATGAACTGGTAGGAGGGCCGCCGCAGCTCCGCCCCGAGGACTTCAAGTTCGTCATCTACAAAGTGACGCCGCCCATGGCGCGCCTCACGCTGAACCGTCCCGACAAGAACATGCTCGACGAGCGCTTCCTCAGCGAAATCGCGCGCGGCATCGAGCTGCTGCACGAAAAAGACGACGTCAAGCTGATCGTGCTGGACTCCGCGGTGAAGAAAACTTTCTCCTACGGCATCGATCTGCGCGAATACACCACCGAGCGCGTCTTCCAGATGCTCGAGGCATTCTATCGCGTGTTCACCGCGATGATTGACGTGGGCAAGCCGGTGATGGTGGTCGTCAATGGCGACGCCATCGGCGGCGGTTCCGAGCTGGCTGCCTTCGGCGACTTGATTGTCGCCACGCCCAATGCGCGCTTCGCGCAGCCGGAAATTCGTCTGGGCATCTTTCCGCCGCTGGCCTCCACGATTTTTCCCTACATCGTCGGACCCAAGCTCGCGCTCGAACTGGTGCTCACCGGCCAGCCCATCAGCGCCGAGCGCGCCCGCGAACTGGGCCTGGTCAACCGGCTGGTACCCGAAGATCAGCTCGAAAAAACCATCAGCGAGCTAACGGCGCAAATCACCCAGCAGTCCGGCGCTGTGCTGGCCATGGCGAAGCGCGCCATCATCGCCGGCATGGGCCTTTCGCTGCGCGACGGCCTGAAGAATTCCATGAACATTTTCCTCCACGAACTCTACAAGCTGGAAGATGCGCAGGAAGGCCTCCGCGCGCTGCAAGAAAAGCGCAAGCCGTCGTGGAAGAACAGGTGAGCGGTGGCCGGTGATCGGTGGTCAGTGACCGGTGAGCTGCTTGCCGCGCTTCTTTCCCCGTCACTTTGCTTCTTGAATGTCGATTGTGAGTTAGCTGTTAGCTGTCGGCTGTTAGCTTCGACCCATGGACAACCCGCTCCACAACACCGAGCCACCCGACGCCGCCAGCGGCTTTGCCTGGCGCGGTGCGGCCGACTCCGCGCAGCCGTGGTACGACCCCGACCGCCAACGTCGCCGCACGCTGCTGCGCCGCCTGCGCGTGTTGCTGCTCGCAGGGCTGGTGCTATTCACATTGGCGTTGTGGCTGTTGGTGCGCGTGCCCGATCCGCTCGAGCGGCTGGGCTTGCTCTCCGGGCCCAAGCGCGTGGTGCGCGCGCATCTGGCGGCGCTCAGCCGCGGCGAGGCGCGCGAGGCTTACGAATTCTTCTCCACGCACTATCGCGAAGAAATTCCCTGGCCGGCCTATGAGCGCATGATCACATCGCACCGCGAAATGTTCCGCACCCGCGTGCTCGCTCTGCGCGACCGCGCCGACCTCGACGCCGGCGCCGCATCGGGCGACGGCTTCGATCCAGACGGCGACTCCGCGTCGCGTGCCCGGCGTGACGGCGACGGTCGCGCCCGCACCGTGCTCGATGGCGAACTGCTGGCCGCCAATGGCCGCCGCTACGTGGTCCGCTTCACCATCGTCGAAGACGCCGGCCGCTGGTGGATCGACCGCGTCCGCTGGTCCCAAGCCCCCACCCGCGACCGCTTCCTCCGCACTTAAAGGATTCTGCAATTCGCCCCAACGCACCCGTAGTGAAAATGGCTATGGAGTGCGGCAGCGAAGCTGCCGCTTTGTTTTGCGCGGCGCTGAACCAGCAATATGTGGCCGCGATGAAAACAAAGCGGGAGCTTCGCTCCCGCACTCCACAACCGAGCTACAACAATTGCCAGCCGGTGCCTTGGTGGCCGAAGGCGAATGCGCCGGGATGCAGAACCTCGGCGAGGATTTCGAGGGAATCGGCGAGGCGCGGGCCGGGGCGGTTGAAGTATTGGTTGCCGTCCGCGACGTAAACGCGGCGCTCGCGCACGGCCCGCAATTCATCCCAGTCCGGGCGCTGCGTGAGCGCAGGCATCTCTTGCCGCGAGCGCGCGATATCGAAGCCGCACGGCAGCACCACGATCACCTCGGGGTCTTTGGCGCGCAACTCCTCCCACGTCATCCACGGCGAATGCTTTCCTGCCACCCCGAAGAGATTGATGCCGCCCGCCATTTCCACCAGCTCGGGCATCCAGTTGCCGGCGGCCATCAGCGGATCGATCCACTCGATGCAGGCCACGGTGGGCCGCTCGGGCAGCCTCGCCGTGGCGGCTTGCACGGCGCTCATGCGCTGCCGCAACTGAGCGACTAACTCCTCGCCGCGCGCGGACGCGCCGAAGGCCGTTGCCACGCGGCGAATGTCGTGCCACACGTCAGCCAGCGAATCCGGTTCGAGCGACACAATCCGCGGGCGCGATTCGACCCAGTCGCACAGCGCCCGCTCCACATCGCGCAAGCTGACCGCGCACACCTCGCAGTGCGACTGCGTCACTACCACATCGGGCCGCAGCGCGCGCAGCTTCTCCGCGTCCACGCGATAGACGGAGAGCGCCTCGGTCAAGATTCGCTTCACCTGCTCGTCAATCTCGCGGCTGGGCACATCGATGCGCAGCTTCGGCTCCGTGCACACCGGCAGTTCGCTTACCGACGCCGGGAAATCGCACTCATGCGACCGCCCCACAAGCTGCGCGCGGTAGCCCAGCGCGCAGATAATTTCTGTGGCGCTGGCAATCAGCGAGACAATGCGCAAGTTGCGTGGCACAGGCTTTCCAGCCTGTGCGCTTCGATCTGTGTTCATCTCGTTGGATCCCGCCGGTCGGTAGCGCGCTGCCGGCGCATCGTAAGGGCGAGCTTATCCCACCCGGTCTAGCGTGTGCGCACCGCCAATACGAGCGGGCGGCGTAAAGCCGCTCCTATGCCTCGCGCAGGGCCGGCACGCGACGCTCGAGCAGTGCCAGCCCGCCGAAAAGCACCGCGACGTAGAACGCGTCGCCGGCCAGCGTGTTGCCGAAGTGCGGCAGCGCCGCTACGTAACATGCCATAAGGCCGGCGAACGTTTGTGGGTAAGTGCCGAGGCTTAGCCACACCGCCCAATTGGTGATCAGGAAAAAGAGCAGCGCGCCGGCGAACGTCATGCCCGCAATCGGCGCCACGCGCCGCCGCCCGCGCAGCCACATGCCCAGCACAATGCTCAGCGCAAACGAGCCGTACACCGCCCACATCAGCGAGTGCAGCCCCACCCACAGGTCGCTCAAGAATAGCGCGGCCAGCGGAACGCTGAAGGCTGCCGCGCGATGGCGAAACGTTGCGCCGCTAAAA
>JBOGNS010000131.1:0-7242 GCA_050747305.1 Candidatus Acidiferrales bacterium
ATCAACCGCACCACGCCGAAGACGCAGTCCGCGCTGCTGGAAGCCATGAACGAAGCGCAAGTGACGGTGGACAATCGCACCTATCCGCTGCCGCAACCCTTCGTCGTGCTGGCCACGCAGAATCCCATCGAGCACCACGGCACTTACCCGCTGCCCGAATCGCAGCTCGACCGCTTTCTGCTGCGCATCCGCATCGGCTACCCTTCGCGCGCCAGCGAAAAGGAAATTCTGCGCAACCGCGCGGCGGGCACGGATGGCTTGCGTCCGGTGCTGGACGCGGCGCAAGTCGTCGCGTTGCAGGACGCAGTACCCAAAGTGAAAGTGGACGAGAGCCTGCTCGACTATGCGCTGGAAATCGTGGAGCGCACGCGCACGCACGATAAGCTGAGCCTCGGCGTGAGCCCGCGCGGGTCGGTGATGCTGCATCGCGCCGCACAGGCGCGCGCGCTGCTGGCTGGCCGCGACTACTGCATCCCTGACGATATCAAGGAGCTCATCGTGCCGGTGTTTGCGCACCGCGTGGTGGTGAACACGCGCTACGTCTCCACACAGAAGAAGTCGGAAATGTGCGAGTCCATCCTGAATGAGATTGCTGAATCGGTGGCTGTGCCGTTGTAGCTTAGAACTGAGGAAGCCGAGAGCTGCATCCGCGTGAAGCTGCCCAATCCCGGACGCGCCGTCGTGGACATCGAAAAACTTCGCAGCTACTGCCTCAATCCGCAACATCTTCGCGGGCGCCACAAGGCACGCGTGTTTGCAGCAGTGCTGGGCATTGCTGCCGACGGCGCAGAATCGCTCCGTCGCGCCCTTCTTGAAGCGGCGTTGCAATTGGAGGCAATCCCGTCGGAGCGGGACACGCACGGGCAACGGTACGTGTTAGACTTCGAATTAGAAGGGCCGTCCGGTCGAGGAATGATTCGCAGTTGCTGGATTGTGCGCGCGGGTGAGGACTTTCCCCGCTTGACCACCTGTTATGTTTTGTAGGGCGGAGGGCGAATCGGATGAAAGTCAAGCTGCTTGACGCTGTAGCGCTGCTGGAGGACATGCCCGACCGAGGCCTGCTCCGCGGCCAAGTTGGCACGGTGGTGGAAATGCTCGACGGCGATTTCTTCGAGATCGAGTTCAGTGATAATTCCGGCCGAACGTATGCCACGCTTGCCCTCCATCCCAGTCAGTTCCTAGTGCTTCGCCACGATTTGGCTACTGTGGCGTAGTTTCCTCAGCCGCAATGACCACGCAAATCCTGCAGCGTTGGTGGCACAGCCTGGATAAGCCGGGGTGGCGGGCGTTTGGCATTGCCATGCTGGCGCTCGGCGTGGCGATGCTGTTCGCGCTGTACTCGGCGGCGGCCGCGGAGCGCGGATGGTCTTGGACCGCGGCGGCGGCCGCGGCGATTTCGTTGGGGTTGGCGGTGTGGGTAGCGGTGGCCATCGTGCCGGCGCTGGCGCGACGCACTCCGCTGCGCTGGCTCGTGCTCCAGATCAACTACCGCATCACGCGCGAAGGTTGGGTGTACGTGGGCGGAATTTTCGCGCTGGCGTTTGCGGCGCTGAATACCGGCAACAATCTGCTGTTCATCATTCTGTCGGCGATGCTGGCGGCCATTGCGGTTTCCGGCGTGGTGTCGCGGCTCTCGATCACCGGCGTGGACATGTCGCTGGCGCTGCCCGAGCATGTTTTTGCCGAGCAGCCGGTGCTGGCGAGCGTGAAGCTCACCAATCACAAGCTCTCCCTGCCGTCGTTTTCTCTCCGCGTAGGCGCAGACGTTCGCCAGCGCGAGTTCGTTCGCGACCAATCGAAAGAGTCGCGCATCCTGACGCGGCCCGTGTACTTCCCGTTTATTCCGCGGCAGCAAGCGCTGGAGCAGGCCGTGGAGCTGCAATTCCCGCGGCGCGGGATTTACCGCCAGGATGCCTTCGCGATCAGCACGCGCTTCCCTTTCGGGTTCCTCGAGAAGACGCGCAAGGTGGAATCCCCCATGGAAGTGGTGGTCTATCCCCGCGTGCTGCCCACCGAAGAGTTCTACGAAATCCTGCCGATGATCAGCGGCGAGCTGGAGAGTTTTCACCGCGGGCGTGGCCACGACCTCTATTCGATTCGCGATTCGCAACCCACCGATAGCGCGCGCTTCGTGGATTGGAAGGCGTCGGCGCGGGCCACAGCTTTAAAAGTGCGCGAGTTCACGCGAGAAGACGAGCGGCGCGTCGCGCTGGTGCTCGACCCCTATGTGCATCCCGCGCCCGGGCAATCAGCGGCGGACCTGACTGCGCAATTCGAAAGGGCCGTAACCTTCGCGGCGTGCCTGGCGTGGCACTTCCACGAAATCGATTCGGAAATGCAATTTCGCACCGATGAACTGTCCACGCCGATGTCGCTCGCCGGTGACATTATTTACGACGTGCTGCGGCATCTGGCGTTCATTCAGTCCAAGCCCGCCAGCATCGCCGGTGACGCTTTCTTGGTGGGACTGAACGAGGAGCCGGACCTGTTCAAGATCATCATCACCAGCCGGCCGCGCGGCTCGCTGCCCACGCATCTTTGGACATCATCGTATTTTGTATTTATGCAGTCGCTTTGAGTGTTCTGAGTTCGGCGAGACGACGGTTCACGTTAAAGGGTCCAAAAGCTAAAGAGTCAAAGCGGGGTGACGGAGTGTAGCCAGTGGCTCGGGTTGACCCGCACTTTAACTCTTTCACTTTTTTACTCTTTCACGTTGATTGCGGACATGCGAATCCATTCATTTCGGCGGCGTTTGCTGGAGTGGTATGGCGTGCACAAGCGGAGCATGCCGTGGCGTGGCACGCGTGACCCGTATCGCGTGTGGGTCTCAGAGGTGATGCTGCAACAGACGCGCGTAGCTGCCGTCGTGGGTTATTACCAGCGTTTTTTGCGCCGGTTCCCGACGGTGCGATCCTTAGCGCGCGGCAGAGAAACCGAAGTGCTGAAGCACTGGGCCGGGCTTGGCTACTACAGTCGCGCGCGGAATCTGCATCGCGCGGCGCGGGAGATAGTTGCCAAGCATGGCGGGCGGTTTCCGCGCGAGTTCGATGCGGCGCTGGCGCTGCCCGGCGTGGGGCGGTACACCGCCGCGGCGGTGCTGAGCATTGCGTACGACGCGCCGCATGCGGCGCTCGATGGCAACGTGGCGCGCGTGCTGGCGCGATTGTTTGCGCTGCGCGGCGATTTGCGATCGCCGCGGCGCTGGCGGGAGTTGCAATTACTGGCCGACGCGCTGCTCCCGCCCGTTAACGGCAGTCATGGAGTGCGGCGGCTTGCCGCCGTTCTTCCCGGCGAAGCTCGCTTCGCCGGATCTCTCCAGAGAAAAGCTATGGCGCCTGAGCAGAAAGGCGGACAGGCAAGAGTGCCTGTCCTACCGGGGGAATGGAACCAGGCGATGATGGAGCTGGGAGCAGCGGTGTGTACACCGCGCGCGCCGCGCTGCGGGGCTTGTCCGGTGGCGCGGTGGTGTCGCGCGCACCAGCTCGGCATCGCGGATGAAATTCCTGCTGCGCGCCGCAAGCCCATCACGGTCAGCGTGAAACTCGCGGCTGCAGTTCTGCTGGATAGGCGCGGGCGCACGCTGCTGCTGCCGCCGAATGGCGGCGCGCATGACGGGTTGTTTTCGCGCCTCTGGCAGTTTCCATTTGTGATCGCCACGACGCGAGCGCGCGCGCTGTTGCGCCAACGGCTCAATGAACTGAGCAATGGGCAGGGCAAGGCACTAACGCAGGGCACGCAGAGTGCCGCAGGACACACAGAGACTCCGGCGGATTTTATTGCGTTACAGCCGGCGAAGCACACCGTTACGTTTCGCGAGGTGACACTGCATCCATTTCTGGTGCGGGTTGCGCAATTGCCGCAGATTGCGGGCGCACGTACGCCGCGGCTCGACCAGTTCGAAGCGCTGGCAGTCTCCAGCGCCACGCGAAAGATGGCGCGCCGCGCGTTGGAATTTCTCGCTGCCCAAACGTAGGGGCAGGCCCCTGTGCCTGCCCCTTTTTACGTTTTCCTTCGGCTGATGTGATGCGAATCATGGGTGGCAAATCCGGTAGGACAGCTCAAAAGGAAAAAGGCAAAAGGAAAAAGGAAAAAAGAACATGAAACACCTTCGAAATTTTACGTTTTGCGTTTCTGTTTGCTTCTTGCCTTTTGCCTTTTTGGGGGCCGAGTGGAAATCGGGGCGGTACAGGCCCGTGGTTTAAACAGGGCGGCCACTGGGGGCCGACCCTACTGGCATGACGGCGGCATCACAATTCGCGAGCAAGGCAAAGGGCGCCACGAGCGCGGCACATCAGCAGCCGGCGCTGGGGGCCATCCATCGTTACTTCGAGGCGTCGCTTTTCTTCATGCTGGTGACCAGCACGTTCACCGTAGCCTTCACCGGCAAGCTCGACGCGCTGGCGGCGTTTCTTCCGCCTCTCGTATTGGGGCTAAAAGCGGTGCGCTGGGTGCGCGGGCGGCCGCCGGAGCTTACCCATGCCGCGGCCACCACGCTCACCGTCGCATACATGTTCTTTTTCCCGCTGGACCTTTTCTTTTTCTCGCGCGCGCTGGCGCAGGATGCGCCCACCCCGGCGCTCTACGCCGCGCTGCTGGCCACGATTCACCTGCTGCTGTTCACGATGATGGTGCGGCTGTACTCTGCCCGCACCACGCGCGACTACATGTTCCTCACCATGATTTCGTTTGCGCTGGTGCTTTCCGCGGCCATCCTCACCACCGACACGTGGTTCCTCCTGTTTCTTTTCATCTACATCGTGCTGGCGGTCTCCACCTTCATGGGACTGGAAATCCAGCGCAGCAGCGAAGGCACGGCCGCGCCGCCGATGGCCCTGGGCACGCATTCGGCGCGGCGGCTGCATCGCGCGCTGAGCCTGACCGCGTTCGTGATGGCGGTGGCGTCGCTGGCAGCCGGCGCGGTGATTTTCTTCGTGCTGCCGCGCATCACCGCAGTCTATCTGAGCGGCTTCAATTTGCAGCCGACGCTGATCTCCGGCTTCAGCGACGACGTAGGGCTCGGCCAGATCGGCGCCATCAAACAAAACTCAGCCATCGTGATGCGCGTGCAGGTGGATGGCGGCCCGGCGGCGCTCGGCAACACGTACTGGCGCGGCAACGCACTCACCACGTTCGATGGCCGCCGCTGGGGCAACGAGCCGCACGGTGACGAAATCATTCTGCCCGACGCGCGAGGATGGTATGCATTCGCGGCAAACACCCCGCCGTGGCCCGGCCGCGACTGGCGACTCGCTCCCTTTCGTCGCATCAACTACCGCGTTTACATGGAGCCGATGGCCACCAGCGCCCTCTTCGTGGCGACGCACGGCGTTGCAGTGCGCGGGCTTTTTGCGCCCGGCACCTACCGGCTGAACTCCAGACACCAGCCTTTTCTTCGGCTGGACGACCGCACCGGAGCCATCGAAAATTCCGCCCACGGTTTCGGCAAGATTTTCTATGAGGCGCATTCGCTGGTTCCCAATGTGCCGCCCGATCAGTTGCGCGCCGCTGCCACCGACTACGACCAAGGGCTGAGCAAAACCTACCTCCAGCTTCCCGCGCCTATCGATCCGCGCATTCTTAGCTTGGCTGAGCAGGTCACTGCAGCCGCGCCCACCGTGTTCGATAAGGCGGTGGCCATCGAGCGGCATCTGCGGACGCAGTTCGGCTATACGCTGGACCTCGGCAACCCGGCGGCCGATCCGCTGCCGTGGTTTCTGTTCGAGCGGCGCGCCGGACACTGCGTCTATTTCGCGTCGGCGATGGCGGTGATGCTGCGCTCGCTGGGGATTCCGGCGCGCAACGCGACCGGCTACTTGCAGGGCGAGTATAACGACGTCGGCGACGACTTCATCGTGCGCGCCAGCGATGCGCACAGTTGGGTGGAGGTGTTTTTCCCCGGCTATGGCTGGATCCCGTTCGATCCCACTCCCGCGTCGGCGATCGCGCAGCGCGGCCTGTGGGGCCGGCTCGGACTTTACTGGGACTGGCTGGAGCTGATGTGGGTGGATTGGGTGGTGAACTACAACGCGGCGCAGCAGTGGCAACTGGGGCGAAACTTGCAGCGCGCGTCGCGAAGTTGGACCGAGCGCCTGCGCGAGTGGTGGCAAGAAAATCGCACCGCGGCAGGGTGGACGATGATGCGCTGGCAGCAGCGGGTAACGCAGGCAGCGGGCGATTCGCCGATTTCTGCTGCTGCGGTGCTGGTGTTGCTTGCGCTGGCCATGCTGGTGATGCTGCGCGGGCGGGCCATCCGCGAGTATCTTCTGGCGCTCGCGGTGCGCCGCGGCTGGCGCGTGGCGCCGCAGGCTGCCGCGGAACTGGCCAGCGTGCAGTACCGGCGCATGCTGCGGCTGCTCGAACGCCGCGGGCTGCGCAAAGCCGCCGGGCAAACGCCGCTGGAATTTGCTGCGTCGCTGCCTTCGCCCGCGCTGGCTGCGCCGGTGACCGAGCTGACCGTGCGCTACCAGGCGTCGCGCTTCGGCGCCGCCCCGGCGGACCTCGTCAACATGGCCGCGCTCATCGATTCGGTTAGGGCCGCTCTCGCGAAGTCCTGGCCCAAGTGAACAGAAATGGAAAAGGGAAAATAGAAAAGAGGAAAACCGCGCAGCTTCGACGGCGCCCTTTTCCTCGCGCTCCGAGTCCTCGTTTTCGACTTTCTGTTTTCCCTTTTCTATTTTCTATTTTCCTTTCGTTTGCGCTGGGGCGCCTCAGTCAGACGCCTATGCTAAAATGCTCGATTCACTTCTTCCATTCAAGTCACTGTATGCCTAAAGTCGGATTTGTGAGCCTGGGATGCCCGAAGAACCTCGTGGATAGCGAGGTGATGATGGGCACGCTGGCGCGCGCCGGCTATGAACTAACGCCGCGCGCCGGCGAGGCCGACGTGCTGGTAGTGAACACGTGCAGCTTCATTGCGCCGGCGCAGAAGGAGTCGGTGGAGGCCATCCTCGAGATGGCCGAGCACAAAAAGTTTGGGCGCGCGCAACGGCTGATTGTTGCAGGTTGCCTGGTGGAGCGCTACCGCGACGAGATTCGCCAGCAAATTCCCGAAGTGGATGCGGTGATTGGCACCGGCGAGGTCGAGCGGATCCTCGAAGCCTGCCGCGGCGAACTGCGCCCCGAGGTCTCGACGGCGGATGCATCTGCGTTTCTTTATCACGACGCCACGCCGCGCGTGCTCACCACCCCGCGCCACACCGCGTACGTGAAGATTAACGAAGGCTGCGATCATCCCTGCACGTT
>JBOGNS010000132.1:0-8231 GCA_050747305.1 Candidatus Acidiferrales bacterium
ATGGCACCCCCTAAGATGCCGCCAATCGCAGCCTTGGAGGACCGCATGTACACGATTCCACAGAAGCTGGTTGCCGAATTTATCGGCACGTTCACTCTCACCTTTATCGGGGCGGGCTCGATCTGCGCCAACCAGTTTATGGGCGAGGACGGCGGCGGCATCCTGGCCATCGCCGCGGCGCATGGATTGGCCCTGGCCATCGCAGTGACTGCTGTCGGCCACATTTCCGGCGGGCACATCAATCCCGCGGTGACCATTGCCTTCTGGGTGACGAAGAAAATGGGCACGGTGGAGGCGCTGCTCTACTGGCTGGCGCAGATTGCTGGTGCCATCGCAGCCGCATATCTGCTGAAGGGCTTGCTGTCGGCGGATGTATGGGGCCCGGTGAGCATCGGCACTCCCCTGTTGGCGCCGGACTTCACTCGCGCGCAAGGCATGATTCTGGAAGGTGTGCTGACGTTTCTGCTGGTGTTCGTGGTGTTCGCGACAGCCGTGGACCAACGCGGCGCCTTCGGTAAGATTGCCGGCTTCGCTATCGGCCTCACCGTGGCCATGGACATCTATCTGGGCGGGCCGTTCACCGGTGCCGCGATGAATCCGGCGCGCGCGCTGGGGCCGGCTCTAGCCTCAGGCTTCTGGGCGAACCACGGTGTGTACTGGGTCGGTCCGCTCGCCGGCGGCGTGGTCGCGGGCTGGCTCTACGATTTCGTCTTCCTCCGCAAGCCAGCCAAGGGATAAGGCCGCTCTACCGAGCCTGAGCCGGAAAGAGTATCGCGGTGTCCAGCGATTGGCATTTCTAGCCAAAACCGAGTTTCAATTCTCGAATTTCCTGCTGTCGCATTGCTTGCCTTCCCCCGGGGCGCGTGCTACGTTGCCCTCAGTTTCAGCCTTGGAAAGCGGAGACTCGTGCAATGGCGATGAGCATTGATGATTTGCTGCGCCGCGCCGTCGAAAGCAAGGCGTCGGACTTGCACCTGAAAGTCGGCAACCACCCCTATCTCCGCATCGATGGCCGCCTGGCCCCGCTGACCGAAGCCCCCCGCGTGAGCCCCGAAGAAATGCTCTCCATGGCCTTCAGCATGATGACCAACCGCCAGAAGCAAAAATTCAAGGAGACGGCGGAGCTGGACATGGCGTACGGCGTCGCGGGCCTGGGCCGCTTCCGCGTCAACGTGTTCCAGCAGCGCGGTAACGTGGGCATGGTGCTGCGCGTGATCCCCACGAAAATCCGCACCATCGAAGAGCTGAACCTGCCGGGCGTGATCGAGAGAATTTGCGAAGAGCAGCGCGGGCTGGTGCTGGTCACCGGCACCACCGGCTCGGGCAAGTCCACCACGCTGGCGGCCATGATTGACCGCATCAACTCCTCGCGCTCCGATCACATTATCACCATCGAAGACCCCATCGAGTTCTTGCACCGCGACAAGCGCGGCTTCGTCAACCAGCGCGAAATCGAAGTGGACACCGCCAACTTCTCCACCGCGCTGCGCGCCAGCTTGCGTCAGGATCCGGATGTGATCCTGGTCGGCGAAATGCGCGACCTGGAAACCATCTCCACCGCCCTGCTGGCCGCGGAAACCGGGCACATGGTGTTCTCCACCTTGCACACGCTGGACGCCACGGAAACCATCCAGCGCATCATCGCGGTGTTTCCTCCGCCGGAGCAGAAGCAGATCCGCCTGCAGTTGGCGGCCACCCTCAAGGCCGTCATCAGCCAGCGCCTGGTGCCGCGCGCCGATAATGCCGGCCGCGCGCCCGCCTGCGAGGTGATGATCGCCACCGCGTACATCCGCGATTGCGTGATCAATCCGGACAAGACGCGGCTGATTCGCGACGCCATCGCCGCCGGCGTCAGCCAGTACGGCATGCAGACCTTCGACCAGTCGCTCTACGACCTCTTCCAGAAGCAAATCATTACCTACGAAGAAGCGCTGATGCGCGCGTCCAACCCGGACGAATTCAAGCTGCGCATCCAGGGCATCCGCTCCACGGCCGATGCGGCGCGCGAAGAAATGGAACGCGCGATGTCCGACTTCGAGCGCACGCGGCGGTAATCGACGAGAACTCAGAACGCAGAACTTAGAACGCAGAACTCTGGCCTTGCGAATCTAATTTAGAACTTCGCGTGGGGCGGCTCTGCGGCGCGCTGGAACCAGGTTGCCGCTGGCCGCGCTAGCAACGCCATGTTTTCTGCTGGCGAACTTCTGAGTTGGGCGGTCTGATTTTGCAGGAGGGTCATTCCAAATCGATCTCTGGCATAAAAGTTAGCTGAGACTTGAGGCGGACACGCAGGTATTAAGGCAGCGAAGGTTGAACGCTGGAGTTCTGAGTTCTGCGTTCGGAGTTCTGACTTCCAACCTCTGCCACTTCCTGCATTCGTGCTAAATTTGAGCTGTTGCCGGCATGAACTATCCGTCACTCACTCAGCGCTTTCTGGAAGCGATTGATAAGCGGCCGAACCCGCGCGCGCTGCTGCACAAAGCGGGCGATCGCTGGCAAGAGATCGCGTCAGCGGAGTTCTTGCGCCGCGTAGCCGGGCTTTCCGTCTCGCTGACCGAGATGGGAGTGAGAACCGGCGACCGCGTGGCCCTGCTGGCGCCGAACTGCCCCGAGTGGCACATCGCCGACTTCGCCATCATGGGACTCGGCGCGGTGAACGTGCCGATTTATTTCCGCGATTCCCAGGAGCGCATCGCCTACATCCTGGCCGACTCCGGCGCGCGCATCGTGATTACCGCCGGCGTGGAGCAGGCGCGGCACGTGCTCGCGCTGCGCCGCACGGTTCCGGCAATGGAGCAGGTGATTGTGGGCCGCGCGCCATATGGCTTCGACGGCGATTTCCTGCGCATGGAGACGCTGTACGCCGGCGCGAGCGCGAAAGAAATTGCGGCGTATCGCGATTCCGCGCTGCGCGTGCGCCCGGAGCAGCTCGCCACCATCATCTACACCTCGGGCACTACCGGCGAGCCTAAGGGCGTGATGCTCACGCACGCCAACATCAGCTCCAACGACATCGACGCCACGCGCGAAAGCACGTTCTATCCCAGTGATATTGGCCTTTCCTTTCTGCCGCTCAATCACGTTTACGAACGCATGATCGATTACGGTTACATCTTTCGCGGTCTCACGCTGGCCTACGTGGACCAGCCCGAGCAAGTGCAGTCCGGGCTGAGAGAAGTGCGGCCGACGCTGATGGCCGCGGTGCCGCGCGTGTTCGAGAAGATCTACGCTGCGATTGTAGAAAGAGGGGAGGCCACTACCGGCTTTCGCCGCACGCTGTTCGACTTTGCCATGCGGACCGCGCGGGATGCCGCGCCGTGGCGCGCCTACGGCAAGTCCGTTGGCATCGGCGCCAAGCTGCGCTGGCTGGCGGCCAATGCGCTGCTCTATCCCAAGATTCGCGCCGGGCTCGGCGGGCGGCTTCGCTCCTGTACTTCCGGTGCGGCGCCGCTCTCGCCCGCGCTGCTGGAGTTCTTCTGGACCGTCGGCGTGTGTATTTATCAAGGCTATGGCCTGACGGAAACTTCACCGGTGGTTTCCACCAACACGCCGAAGAACAACCGCGTTGGCACGGTGGGCCGGCCGATTGCTAACGTGCAGGTGCGCATCGCAGAAGACGGCGAAATTCTCGTACAAGGCCCGTGCGTGATGCAGGGCTACTTCAACAAACCTGCCGCTACCCAGGCCGCTCTTTCCAGTGACGGCTGGCTGCGTACGGGCGACGTCGGGCACTTGGACCACGATGGTTATCTGGTGATCACCGACCGCAAGAAAGACTTGATCAAGACTGCGGCGGGGAAATTCATTGCGCCGCAGCCCATTGAGAGCCGGCTGAAGTCCAGCCGTTACATTCAAAACGCGGTGGTGGTCGGCGACCGCCACAAGTATGTGATCGCACTGATTGTGCCGGCGTTCGCAGTGGTGGAGCCGGAACTGCGCGCCGCCGGACTACAGCTTGCTTCGCGCAAGCAAGTGGCGGGGCATGCGATGGTGCGCGAACTGATCGGCAAAGAAGTGGAGCGCGTGAATGAGCAGCTCGCGCAATTCGAAACGGTGAAGCGCTTCGCCGTACTCGACCACGACTTCACCTTCGAAGACGGCCACCTGACTTACACTATGAAACTGAAGCGCCGCGTGATCGAAGAGCGTTACGCCGACTTGATCGAATCGCTCTACGCCGACCGCGCGCCTGAGCCACATCCGGAGAAAGCAGTGACCAGCGACGAATCAGCCAGTGGCTAGCGATTCGTGGCGAGGGCTAGCCTAGCTGACAGTCGACAGCTTACAGTCGACAGTGCTGGTACGAGCTGCGAGGCCGGCTCAGTTGGCAGGTTGCGGGCAAACTGTCGGCTGTCGGCTGTAAGCTCGCATTGCGATAGAATCGCAGCGGAGCACTTATGCAGGACAACCTGGTGATTGCCGGGCGCGGATTTGGCTCGCGGCTGATTGTAGGCACCGGGAAATATCGCAGCCATCAGGAGATGGCGCGAGCCCACGCGGCCAGCGGCGCGGAGATGGTCACCGTTGCGGTGCGCCGCGTCAATCTTACCGACCGCAGCAAAGAATCGCTGCTCGATTATATCGACCGCACGAAGATTTTCATCCTGCCCAATACCGCGGGCTGCTATTCCACCGACGAAGCCATCCGGACCGCGCGGCTGGGTAGGGAAGTGGGCTTATCGGAGTGGGTGAAGCTGGAAGTCATCGGCGACCAAGCCACGCTGTTTCCCGATACGCAAGAACTGATCGCCGCGACGAGGGTGCTGGTGAAGGAAGGCTTCGTCGTGCTGCCGTACACCAATGATGACCTGGTCGTCGCGAAAAAGTTGGTTGATGCAGGGGCCGCAGCCGTGATGCCGCTGGGCGCGCCCATCGGCTCGGGCATGGGGATTCAGAACCAGGCCAACCTGCGCATCCTGCGCGAGCAAATCACCACGGTGCCGTTAATTGTCGATGCCGGAGTGGGCACGGCGTCCGATGCCGCCGTGGCCATGGAACTCGGCGCCGATGGCGTGTTGATGAACACCGCTATCGCCGAAGCGCAAGACGCCGTGCTGATGGCGGAAGCGATGCGCGACGCCGTCACCGCCGGTCGCAAGGCCTGGCTCGCCGGCCGCATCCCACGCAAGCTCTACGCCTCCGCCTCGTCTCCGCTCGCGGGCGTCGTGCGCTAGGCCTCTGATTTTCTTGGCCACAGATGAACACAGATGAACACGGATGAATGCTGTTTTGAAATTAAGGCCGTGTTGAGGATGCGCAACCACATCTTGCCTATCACCTATCGACGATCACCGATGACCTATTCCCTCTTTGCTGATTCCGGCCCGGGCTCTGCTTTTTCTTTCGGTGGGAGCTTGAAGACGTGCTCGCCGGGGCGCGAAAGGCCCATCTGTTCGCGGGCGAGGCGCTCGATGTACGCGGGGTCGGTCTTCAGACGGTGGACCTTGTCGGTGAGTTCGCGATTCTCCTCGTTGATCTTCTCGATTTCTTGTTGAACTTTCTCTACTTCCTGCTGCTGCCGCCGCATGGCCAGAAAGCCGCGCCCGCCAAAGACGTCGTGAACGAGCACCGCCGTCATCAGCAGTCCGAGAATGGTCCAGAAATGGATGCGCAGGAAGTCGCTGGCGCGCCGCGCCGCTGTAGGCTTCGCCGCCTTTTTCACCGGCCGGCGCCCCACCGTCACCCGTTTGGTTTTGATCTTCACCGCCACGTTTCTCTGTGACCTCTGTGACGCCTCCGTGCCTCTGTGTTCCTCCGAATTTCTCTTTCTCCGCTCGTCACTCGCCACTTGCCACGTGTCACTGCCCTTCGTGAATCCAGCGCTGCGCCTCTTGGGCGAGCTGGCGCGAGTTCTGCGGCGAGTCGGCTTCCACATAGAGCCGCAGCAGCGGCTCCGTGCCGGAGAGTCGCATCAGCGCCCACCACCCATTCTTCAAGACGAGCTTCGTGCCGTCGGTGCGATCGGTCTGCGCAACTTTGTGCCCGGCAAATTTCGTGAAGTCCTGCTTCAGCCGCTCGACTGTGCGCCGCTTCAACTCGTCGCTGAGCCGCAGATTTATGCGCAGCGGCCAAAATTCCGCGCCGACTTTGCGAAACAGCGCGCGCAACTGCTCTGCCAGCGACGCCTGCCGTGCGGCCACCATCTCGGCCACCAGCAGACACGCCAGCACGCCGTCCTTTTCGGGCGCGTGCCCGCGGATACTGAGCCCCGCGCTCTCTTCGCCCCCGAGCGCAATCTTATCTTGCTTAATCAGCTCGCCGACGTACTTGAAGCCGACTGGTGTTTGGTAAACGGCAACCCCGTGATGCCGCGCCACGGCATCGAGCAGGTGCGTGGTGGCCACGCTGCGCGCCGCGCCCAGCTTCCAGCCGCGCGATTCGACCAAGTAATCGAACAGCAGGGCCAGAATGTGATTGGGCGCGACCATCGCGCCATCGGCGTCCATGATGCCGAAGCGGTCCGCGTCGCCGTCCGTGGCCAGGCCCACCTGCGCACCGGAATCCTGCATAGCCTGCCTGAGCGGGCCCATGTGCGGCTCGTCCGGTTCGGGCGGGTGACCGCCGAAGAGCACATCGCGATTGGTGCGCACCGCGGTGACGGCGATACCATGTTCGGCTAGCGCGCGATCGAGGTAGCCGGCGCCGCAGCCGTACAACGGGTCGCACGCCAGCTTGAGTTTGGCTTTAGCGATCGCGTCGAGGCGCACCAGCTCGCCCAGCCGCGCGAGGTATTGCGGGCGGGGATCGATCGACTCCACGCCGTCAAGCGGCTCATGCGGCGAGGGCGCGCCGCCGGACGCCGCAATCTTCTCCGCCCGCGCCTCGATGTCTTTGGTGACTTCCGGTAGCGCCGGGCCGCCGTCGGAGCCGGAAAATTTCAGCCCGTGATATTCCGCGGGATTGTGGCTGGCAGTGAAGTTGATGGCGCCATCCGTCTGGCGCCTTAAGATTTCACAGGCGATGGCCGGCGTAGGCGTGGGATGGTCGCACAGCAACACTCGGATGCCGTGCTCGCGCAATACCGCACACGCTGAGTGCGCAAATTCTTCGGAAAAGAAGCGGGTATCGTGTCCCACAATCAGCGTTGGTTTCTTGCTGCGGCTGAGCACGTGTCCAGCAATTGCGGCGGTGACGCGGCGCACGTTGGCGAACGTGAAGGCATCGGCGATCCAGGCGCGCCAGCCCGAAGTGCCGAACCTGATTTTCACCGCCGTCGCCGGATTGCTCCTCATGCTGCCGTATTGTATCGTGGCCTTCGCGCAGCCAGAAATCGTCGCAAAGACACAGAGCATACAGAGGATGGAAGGATCAAGGCTCATCGTATTCGTGACCTGCAGTGGCCCGCGTGAAGCTGCGAAAATTGCGCGCGCCGTGGTGCATGCGCGCCTCGCAGCATGCGCTAATATTCTGCCGGGTCGCGTGCGCTCGATTTATCGCTGGAGGGGCAAGGTGGAAACGGCCGGCGAAACGATGATGATCCTCAAGACCTCGCGCCTCCGCTTCGATGCGCTGCGCCGCGAGATCGAACGGTTGCACAGCTACGACACGCCGGAAATCATCGCCCTCCCCATTACGCGTGGCGCGCACAAATACCTCGCGTGGATCGAGGATTCGCTGCGCGCGTAGGGGCGGGTTTACCCCGCCCTCCCGTCGTGCGCAGCGACCGGCGGACACCGCGGGCGGCGGAAAGCCGCCCTTACGACCGGGCACAGCCAAGAGACGGGCGGCATCAAGCCGCCCCTACGACTGCGCACAGCCAAGAGTGGCTGTGCTACTCTGCGCGCATGAGCGAATTGGCTCCAGCAGCGGCGGCGTGCCTGGTGGGCGAGCGCGCCGGCTTCCGCTGGTTTCACGTGGAAGATACCAGAGGCCCGGCTCTCGATGCGCTCGCCGCGCAATTCGGATTGCACGAACTCGCCGTGGAAGACTGCCGCCACGTGGGCCAGCGAGCCAAGGTGGAAGAGTACGAGGGCCATCTTTTCATCGTGGCCAACGCCATCCACTTCGATCCCGAAAAATCAGCGTGCTGGCTGGGCGAAGTGAATTTCTTCGTCGGCAAGGACTTCCTGATAAGCGTGCGCGAAGGGCCCAGCCGAACCTTTCAATCCACGCACCCGAAATTCAAGGGCGATCCCAAGCTAGCGCATCCCGGCCGCTTGCTGATGACCATGCTGGACTTCATGGTGGATCAGTACCTGCCGGTGCTGGACCAAATCGAAGAGCGCATGGAA
>JBOGNS010000133.1:0-1997 GCA_050747305.1 Candidatus Acidiferrales bacterium
CGGCACACCTGGGCGACGGCGAGTTTGCTGTGGCGCTCAGTGGCTGCGCGCTGGGAGCCACGCAGCCCGTGCTGGCGCGGCTCGGCGCAGTACAAGTGCGGCACGGCACGTATCGCACGTCGCTCGAGTTCTCCTCGGCCACCGTGGACTACCAGGCGGGTGAAGCACCGGCGGAGTTCATCGAGCGCGGGCGGCAACTCCTCAAGCTGTATGAATCAGCCGGCGCGCAGAGCGATGTGCCTGTATCTCTGAGCCTCTCCTCCTGAACCTTTTGGCGGCCAGCCCGCCCGTGTCTGACCCTGACAAACGCCCCATCCCACACCGGCAAAGCCGTAGTGCAACCCGTATAATGGAAGCGATGGACAACGAAACGCCCAGCAGTGGCGGTGGCGCCGCAGATCCCGCATCGCAGCGGGACGCCGCGACGCCCGCACCCATCGAGCAGGTGATGTGCACCGGCACACCTGACGGCACCGTGACGGAAACGGCTTTGCCCGTCACGCCCGCACCCTACGCGCACCTGCCCGCGGATCTGCGCGTCCCCTGGACATGGCTCGATCTGCTGATTTTTTTCTTCTTCGCGGTGGGCGGCCTCTTCGTCATATCGCAAGTATTTTTCCTTGTTGTCGCGATCGCCGTGGGAATTCCGCGCAACGCGGAGGGCCAGCCGGCTATCCCGCCCACGTGGCTTCTGATCCTGCAAACCCTGTGGTACGCGATGCTGCTGCTCTACTTGTACTTGCTGGTGCGCCTGCGCTTCGGTACCGCGTTTTGGAAAACCGTCGGCTTTCGCGATTTTCGCTTGGGCGCAATGAACAGGCCCATGTCCTATGTCGTGCTGACTGGCGCCGGGATGATCACCGCTATGGTCATCGCTATGCTGGGAGGGCTGCTCAAGCCGCCGGGCGAGATTCCCATCGAGCGGCTGTTCCAGCAGCGGCAAAGCGCACTGATGGTGCTGCTGGCGGCGGTGATTGTGGCGCCGCTGGTGGAGGAGCTGCTGTTTCGCGGCTGGCTGTATCCGGTCGTGGCGCGAACTTTCGGCGTGGCGGCCGGGGTCGCATTTACCGGCTCGCTCTTCGGCTTGATTCATGCGCCGCAGTTGGGATGGCACTGGCAGCTCGTGGCCCTGCTGGCCTTTGTCGGCGTGCTCTTCACTTATGTGCGTGCGCGCTCCGGCAGCGTGCTGCCCGCTTACTTCCTGCACCTCGGCTACAACGCCATGCAAGCCATCGCCTTCATCATCGGTACCAGCGGCCTCCGCAACCTGCCCCCCGCCAGCGGCCCATAAGGGCGCTTGCGAGTTGTATGCCTCCGTTCCAGCGTGATACGTTAGGCGCGAAAATCATGGCGATTGCTTCAACGCTTACTCTGACGTCCGGCACGACCGAGCGCGACCGCCTGGAATCCAAGTACAGGAAGTTCCTTGTAAGCCGCGCTGTCCTTCGACCTCTCGTTACCTACGTCCCAAACAAGTCTCTGCCTATCTACAACTGGTTCCGATATAAAGAGGCCTTCTCCCGTAAGCTTGTGGAACTGATCCTCAGTGAATGGAACATCGATCGCGATACCCTTCTGTTCGATCCTTTTGCCGGCTGCGGTACTACTCTTCTTGCTGCGAAGGATCTCGGGTATCACGCCTGTGGAATCGACATACTTCCGGTCTCAGTCTTTGTGACGACAGTCAAACTCGAAGACTCGTACGATTTTTCGGTTCTTTGCAAAGAGATCGAAAGGCTCGAGGGACTCCGCATCCGGGATACGCAGAGCCGGATGCCCGAAGTAGCCATCGTGGATAAGGCTTTCCCAGCGGCCACGCAGCGTGAACTGCTTTTCTATCGAGATGCGATTGCCGAGCGCAAAAGTCCCTACCGAGAATTCTTGCTTCTGGGATTGCTCTCGATTCTGGAAGAGGTAAGCCTTACTTCAAAAGACGGTCAATTTCTGAGAATCGTGGAAAAGAAAATACCTCCTGTGCATAAGGCCCTGTTCCCGCG
>JBOGNS010000134.1:0-12721 GCA_050747305.1 Candidatus Acidiferrales bacterium
AACTGGTGATGGCCTTCGAAGAAGCGTTCAGCATCGAAATCCCCGATGAAGAAGCCGAAAAGATTCGAACCGTGAAAGACGCCAACGAGTACATCAAGAAGCACTCGAAGCAGGCGTCGTAGCAGGCATTCCGCCTGCGGATTCCGGGTCAAACCTGCATGGAGACTCACATTTGAAACGCCGCGTTGTGGTCACCGGTGTCGGCTTGATTTGCGGGTGCGGCATCGGCACCGAAGAGGTTTGGAAGAATATCCTTGCCGGCCAGAGCGGTGTCGGACCCATCACCCATTTTGATGCCGCGAATTTCGATTGCCGCATCGCGGGCGAGGTGAAAAATTTCGATCCGCTGAACTGGGTGGAGAAAAAAGAGCTGAAGAAGGTCGGGCGATTTATTCAGCTCGCGCTGGCGGCAGCGGATTTTGCGGTGAAGATGTCCGGGCTGGAAGTGAAGCCGGAAATAGCGGACGCCACCGGCGTGTACATCGGCTCCGGCATCGGCGGGTTCGACGTGATCGAGCGCGAGCACTCCAAGCTCATGGCAGGCGGCCCGGGCCGCATTTCGCCTTTCTTTATTCCCGCGACGATTGTGAATCTGGCGGCGGGGCACGTGTCGATTCGTTATGGCGCGCGGGGGCCTAACTCCGCCACCGCGACCGCCTGCTCGGCTTCGGCGCACGCCATCGGCGATGCCTTCAAGATTATCCAGCGCTGCGATGCGGAAGTGATGATTTGCGGCGGCACGGAGGCGGCGATCACGCCGATGAGTGTGGGCGGATTTGCGGCAATGCGCGCGCTATCCACGCGCAATGACGAGCCGCAGCGCGCCAGCCGCCCGTTTGACGCGCTGCGCGACGGCTTCATCATCGGTGAAGGCTCGGGCATTGTGATTCTCGAGTCACTCGAACATGCGCAGCGCCGCGGCGCGAATATCTTGGCAGAAGCGGTCGGCTACGGGATGAGCGGCGACGCTTTCCACATCACCCAGCCGGCGGATGAAGGGGCGGGCGCATTCCGCGTAATGACCGCCACGTTGAAAGATGCCAACGTGCCGCCGGAGGAAGTCGGTTACGTCAACGCGCACGGCACCTCCACGCCCATCGGTGACGGAATCGAATGCACGGCCATGAAGCGCGTCTTCGGCGAGCGGCGCGTGCCGGTCAGCTCGACCAAGTCGATGACCGGACACTTGCTCGGCGGCGCGGGTGGCTTGGAGGCAGGCATCAGCGTGCTTGCCGTGCGGGACCAGATTCTGCCGCCGACCATCAACTACGAAAACCCAGACCCGGCGTGCGATATCGATTGCGTGCCCAACAAAGCGCGCAAGGCCGAAGTGCGCTACGCGCTGTCGAATTCTTTCGGCTTCGGCGGCACCAACGCCGCATTGCTCTTCAAGCGCTGGGAAGGGAAGTAGAAATTCAGAACAAGCTGACAGCTCACAGCCGACAGCTTACAGTCTGAGGGCACGGCATCTCGCGCAAGAGCTGTAAGCTGTTGACTGTAGGCTGTCAGCTTTTTCAGTTCTGAGTTTGTGAAACAAAGAGGCCCCGTTGAAGATAGTCGTGTGCATCAAGCAGGTTCCGGCGAAAGATGCGCCGCTGCACATTGCGGAGGGCGGCGCGTGGATCCGCGAGACGGACATTGGCTTCGAAACCAACGAACCGGATAGCTACGCGCTGGAAGAAGCCCTGCGGCTGAAAGAGAAGCACAGCGGGGAAGTGATTGCGCTCTCTATGGGCCCGGAGCGTGTGAAGCAGACCATCAAGGAAGCACTGGCCAAGGGCGCGGACCGCGGCATCCATATTGCAGACGACACGTTTCATCAGCTCGATCCGCTGAACTCGGCGCGCGCGCTCGCCGCCACCATCAAGAAAGAAAACCCCGACCTGGTGCTCACCGGCTTGCAGAGCGATGACCACGGCTTTGGGCAGACCGGCGTGCTGCTGGCGGAGTTGCTCGACCGGCCGCACGCCACGATCATCATGTCTATTGAAGTGACCGACGGCCGCATGAAGCTTAAGCGCGAGCTGGAGGCCGGGTGGTTTCAGTGGATGGAATGCCCGCTGCCGGCGGTGCTTTCCATTCAGTCCGGCATCAACAAGGTGCGCTACGCGTCGTTGAAAGGCATCATGGCGGCTAAGAAAAAGCAGATTGATTCGACCGGCCGCGCCGATCTTGGCATCAGTATCGAGCCAACGCAAAAAGTCGAGCGCATCTACGTCCCCCAGAAATCGAAGAAGACCGAAATGCTTGCTGGCACAGCAAGAGAAGCCGCAGCGAAGCTGATCGAGAAACTGAAATTCGAGGCACGCGTTCTGTAATTGTAGGGGCAGGCCCCTGTGCCTGCCCAACTAAGTGGCGGCCACAGGGGGTCGCCCCTACGACAAGAACCATGAACATCCTGCTGATAACCGAACAGCGCGAAGGCAAATGGAATAAGGTGAGTTTTGAGACGCTCGCCGCTGCGCAGCAAATCGCCGGCGAAGTGAAGGGCTCGCTGCGCGCCGTCGTGATCGGCAAGGGTGTTTCCGCGCTCGCTGATGAGCTGGCGTCGAAAAAGCTGGAAGAAGTGCTGCTGGTGGAGCACGCGCTTCTCGAGAAGTATACGGCTGACGGGTTCGCGGCTGCGCTGAAGCAAGTGATTGAGCAGGTCAAGCCGGATTTGGTGCTGCTGCCGCACACGTATCAGGTGCGCGACTTCGCGCCGAAGCTGGCGGCGAAAATGAATAAGGGGCTGGTGGCGGACTGCGTCGGCTACCGCAACGACGGCGGCAAACTGGTTTTTGTGCGGCAGATGTTTCAGGGGCGCACCGCGGCAGACGTGACATTTCAGGGCGCCGCGCCGTGGTTCGCAACGTTTCAGGCGGGCGCGTTTCGCGCGGATCAAGTGGCCGCCGGCTCGGGCAAAGCAGCGGTGAAGGCGGTGAGCGTGGAGTTGAAGGCCGAGCAGATACGCACCAAGCCGCTGGAACTTTTCCGCGAAGCCAAGCAAGCGGTGGATCTGACGCAGTCGCCCATCATCGTGGCTATTGGCCGCGGGATCAAAGCGCCGGAAAATATTCCGCAGGCGCAGAAGCTGGCGGAATTGCTGGGAGGCGAGATCGCAGCCTCACGGCCGATCTGCGACGAAGGCTGGCTGCCCATGGAGCGGCAGATCGGCAGCTCAGGGCAAACCGTCGCGCCCAAGCTTTACCTCGCGCTGGGCATCAGCGGCGCGATCCAGCACGTGGTAGGCATGAAAGGGTCGCGCTGCATCGTCGCGGTGAACAAGGACGCCAACGCACCCATCTTCGAGGTCGCCGACTACGGCATCGTCGGCGACATCTTCGAAATCATCCCCGCTCTCACGGAAGAACTCGAAAAAGCTAGCGGATAGTTTCGGTGAAGTGACCGTCGAGGAATGCAATGTCAACGACGTTCTTCTTTTCTGGGAATCTGCACTCACTCGCTCTAAAGGCTTACCAGAGGAGTGTCCGAGAACGATCCGGCGGCAACGGACTTCAGTGGGATGCGATCACCGCAATCGTGTGGCTGCCGCCTCCTTGGAGGCCTTCATCAACGAGCTGGTAACCTACTCGAAGAACGCGCCGGACTCTCCCGTGGCTCTATCATCCGTTTGGACTGTTGCGGACTTCTTGAGACTCGAAGTGACGACGAAATACGCCTTAAGTGCCTTCTTGCTTGGAAAACCCTTGGATAAGGGAGGAGCGCCCTTCCAAGATTTCCAGCGATTGATAAGTATCCGAAATGAAATCCTACATTTGAAGCTGGTCCGAGAGGCAAAGAACGAAGCAGGAGAACTTCAATTCAAAGTCCCTAACGAGGTGGCTGAGCTAGCGAAAAAGGGCCTTACGTCGAATTTGGGGGTTGAGACATGGTATGAGCAGATCATGACCGTAGAAGTTGCAGCATGGGCTTGCGACAGCTCATCTGCTATGGTGTGGCACTTGGTCTCTGGACTTCCCGTAGGACCTTTTAGGCGCTATTTTGAGACATACGCGACCGCGGCGTTTCATCGGGATTGCGCCAAGCTGAGTCCTCTCGGGCCATGATCACTCTTTGCGTTTTGTTAGAATAGCAGCGTGGCGGCGATCGAGCGGGAGCGGCTAGATGCGGATGTGTTGATTGTGGGGGCCGGGCCGGCGGGGCTGGCGTGTGCGCTGCATCTGGCGCGGCTGATTGAGCACCACAACAGTTCGGTCAAGAGCGCACCTTCGGCTGCTGGTGGCGCTGGGGCTGGCGCAAGCGGCGCTGGGCCGGGCGCAAGTGCAAGCGTCGCGGGCTCCAGCGGAGCAGCGCAGAGCACCGTACAACTTTCAACGGAAAACATTTATGTGCTGGAGAAGGGGCGGGAGCTGGGGGCGCATCAGCTTTCGGGCGCGGTGATGGACCCGCGCGGGCTGGCGGAGCTGATCCCTGATTTCGAGAAGTCTGCGCCGGCGGGCGCGATCGATGCGAAGGTGACTCACGACGCGGTTTATTACTTCACGGAAAAATCTGCGCTGAAATTTCCGATTGCGCCGCCGCCGCTGGCCAATCACGGCAACTACATCGTGTCACTGAGCAAGCTGGTGAAGTGGCTCGGCGGCCTGGTCGAGCAAACCGGCGTGAACGTGTTCACGCAATTTGCCGGCGCGCAGTTGATCTACGAGCGCGAAGGCATCGCGGGCGTCATCACCGAAGACAAAGGCGTAGACAAGGACGGCAAGCCCAAAGACAACTTCACGCCCGGCTACGAGTTGCGCGCAAAAGTGACGGTGCTGGCGGAAGGCCCGCGCGGCTCGCTGACCAAGCAGCTCGTAGCGAAGTATCACCTCGATGGCTTGAACCCGCAGGTGTATTCAATCGGCGTGAAGGAGCTGTGGGACGTGCCGGCGGGGCGCATCCAGCCGGGCTTTGTGGCGCACACCATGGGCTGGCCGGTGGATTCCAGCATGTACGGCGGCGGCTGGGTCTACGGCATGCAGAATAATCGCGTGTCGCTGGGGCTGGTGGTCGGGCTGGAGTATCACGACCCGCAATTCGATCCGCACGAAGCGATGCAGCGCTACAAGACGCATCCGTTCGTGCGACGCATCCTCGAAGGCGGCAAGCTGGTGCGTTACGGCGCGAAGTCGATTCCCGCGGGCGGCTGGTATTCGATGCCGCGCAACTACGTGGATGGCGGGTTGGTGATCGGCGATTCCGGCAGCTTTCTGAACGCGCAGCGGCTCAAGGGCATCGGCATGGGCATCAAGAGCGGGATGCTCGCGGCGGAAACGATCTTCGAGGCGCTCAAGGCGGGTGACACTTCGGCGGCGCAGCTTTCCGCGTTTCAGAAAAAAGTGAGTGCGAGCTGGATCAAAAAAGAATTGTGGGAGACGCGCAATTTTCATCAGGCGTTCGAAGGCGGGTTCTGGCCGGGCATGTTTCACGCAGGGCTTCAGTTCGTCACTGGCGGGCGCGGGCTGAAGGATCCGTGGCGCGTGGGGCCGGGGCACGAGCGCTATCACCAGCTCAATGGCAAGCCGCTTGAGGTCGAGCGCTTCAAAGGCGATGGCAAGTTAACCTTCGACCGGCTCACGGACGTCTATCACTCCGGCACGCGCCATGAGGAAGATCAGCCCTGCCACTTGGTCGTCGGCGATACGAACATTTGCTACGACCGCTGCACGCAGGAGTACGGCAACCCTTGCCAGTATTTCTGTCCCGCCGCGGTCTATGAAATGGTGCAAGACAAAGGCGAGCGGCGGCTGAAAATCAATTTCACCAACTGCGTGCACTGCAAGACCTGCGACATCATGGACCCCTACCAGATCATCAACTGGGTGGTGCCGGAAGGCGGCGGCGGGCCCAATTACGAAGGCATGTAGGAAGGCAAGCGGTGTGCGGGAGACGGCGCAAGCGGCTTGACTTCTACAACTACTTTATAGTATAAAGTACGGCCATGACTCCTGGCCGTGGTCCCCTGTCGGTCAAGCTGATCCTGCCCGCGCTCACCGAAGCCACCAGCCCGTACTGGCGCCCCATCAAGTACTCGCTGTTCCCGCCGCTTGGACTGGCCACGCTAGCCGCATATCTTGCTCCCGAAGTCAGTGCTGTGCTGATTGACGAGCACGTGATGCCGCTGGAGCTCGACGATTGGCCCGACCTGGTAGTGATCCAGGTCTACATCACCAACGCGTACCGCGCTTACCGGATCGCGGACCACTACCGCGCGCGCGGATCGTATGTCGCGCTCGGCGGTTTGCACGTCACGTCGCTGCCCGACGAGGCGCTGGCGCACGCCGATACGATCTTCCTCGGGCCGGGGGAGCAGACGTTCCCAGCATTCCTGAGAGATTTTCGCGGAGGCTCGGCCGGGCGGGTGTACCGCTCGACGGGTGGCCGCACGCTGGAGCGGCTGCCTCCGATCCGGCGCGACCTGATCCAGCGCGGGCGGTACCTGGTGCCGAACTCGATCGTCGTTACGCGCGGCTGCCCGCAGCACTGCGACTTCTGTTACAAAGACGCGTTTTTCCAGGGCGGGAAGTCCTTCTACACCCAGCGCGTGGACGATGCGCTCGCCGAGATCGAACGCCTGCCCGGACGTCACCTGTATTTTCTCGACGACCATCTGCTCGGCGACCGGCGCTTCGCTCGCGCGCTGTTCGGCGGCATGCGCGGGATGAATCGCGTCTTTCAGGGCGCGGCGACTGTGGATTCCATCCTGACAGGTAATCTGATCGAGCACGCCGCGGCGGCTGGGTTGCGAAGCATCTTCGTCGGCTTCGAAACCTTGTCGCCCGCGAACCTGGTGAGCATGCAACAAACGCCAGAACCTCGGACGCGACTACAAGGCGGTCACCGATCGCCTGCATCATCTCGGGATCATGATCAACGGCAGCTTCGTATTCGGCATGGACGATGACGATCAGGGTGTGTTTCGGCGCACCGTCGATTGGGCCATCGAGCACGGAATCACGACGGCGACGTTCCATATCCAGACACCATACCCCGGGACAGCGCTGTATGCGCGCATGCGCGCGGCAGGCCGCCTGACGACTGACAATTGGGACCTCTACGATACTCGGCACGTGGTCTACCAGCCCGCCCGGCTCGGGCCGGAGGCATTGAAAAACGGGTACGACTGGGCCTACCGCGAGTTTTACCGCTGGCCCTCGATTACCCGCGCCTCGTGGGCGCACGGCAGCCTGAAACATCAAGCCAAGCATTTCTTCTACGCCGCAGGCTGGAAGAAGTTCGAGCGCTTGTGGGGTCTTGTAATCCGTCTGAAGCAACTGGGGATGATGACGCCCGTGCTGGAAGCTGTTCTGTCGAAAGTCACCGACGCGAAGGTTGCCGAAGACGATCCGGTGCGCAGCGGCGAGCCGCCCCTTTTGGCGAGAGAAGGGCAGGTTCACCGGAACCCGCAGGGGCTGAGACGAGGAACCGAGACGCGAGAACAGGATGTGCTTCCAGTTCTGGGTTCTTAGTGCCGCGCCGAGTTACCTTCCGGTTTGCGCGATGCGCGAGCTGACGATTGCTTTGGTAGATTCGTCAAGGATGAGCCAGATGCGGTCGAGCCAGTCAAGGTGCTCGGGTTTCATGAGGACGGAGCGGAGGCAGGTAACCGTGTCGCTGTCCTGCTCGATGCCGTCGAGGGCAAAGAATTTTGCGGGCAGATGTGCGAGCGCGAGGTGCAGATGGCGCTTGGAGGCTTCCGCGAAGAGCCGGCGGCTTAACTCCGACGCTTCGCTGACGCGCGGGGCGCTTGCCCCGGCCCCCTCGGGGCGCGGCCCCGACGCCTTGGGGCGTGGCGCCCACACTAGGATGTCCAGTTCCGGCGGGAACGCGACGATGAAGCGCTGATCGCCCCGCAGCTTCTCGTAGAGGGCGAGTGCGGCGCTGCCGCATTTGCCCAGCGACTGCGCGAACTCACCGCCGCGCACGAGTGGTAGCAGCCGCTGCGTAGCCCACAATGCAACCGCGGCGGCGCCGGGCCGCGAGCACTCCAGGCTGATTTCGCCCAGATGCAGGTCCGCCGAACTGAAATACGTGTAAGGCGAATCGTGCTTGTAGAAGCGGCCCACCGACGGGTCGCGAAACAGCACACAGCCGCAGCCGTAGGGCTGCAAGCCGTGCTTGTGCGGGTCAATCACGATGGAATCGACGTCGGCGAGGCAATCGAATGCCCGGCGCGCTTCGGGGGCGAGATTGTCCGTCAGCGTGAAGTAGCCACCGTAGGCGGCATCGGCATGCACCCGAAAGCCGTAGCGTTCGCGCAGCGCGAGAATTTCGGGAAGCGGATCTACCGAGCCGGTGGCCGTCGTGCCCAGCGTTGCGACAACGGCGCCCACGCCGCCGCGCCGGGACGTGGGGGGGCCGTGCGCAAGGCGCTCTTCCAGCGCGGCAAGATCGATGCGTCCCTTGCCGTCGCACGCGACGGACTCAAACTCAAGTCCTAGCACGCCGCTGATGCGGCTGTGCGTGTAATGCGCCTGCTCCGAGGCGAGCACGGCTGCGCCGGGCTTGAGCCTGCCCGCGATCCAGAGTGCTTCGAGATTGGCCAGGGTGCCGCCGCTGGTGAGGTGGCCGAGGTGTTCGCGCCAGCCAACCATGCGCGCGATTTCGGCGACGGCCTCCTTCTCCATTTGCGAACTGGCGCGGCCGCCATCGAGCGCGTGATTGTTGGGATTGATGTACATGGCCAGCGCGTAAGCGAGGCGCGCGACGGGATGCGGCGGCTTCATCATCTGCCCTGCGTAGAGCGGATGAAAATACGGGAAGTTGTCGCGCATTCGCTCGGCCACTTCCGCGAGCACGCCTTCGACGCGCGTCTCAGAAAGGCGACAGTTCGCGTCAGGCAAATGGGCAAAGCCCGCCTGGAGCTGCGCGAGCGCACCGCGGAGCAGGTCCAGGGTGTGGGCGTCGAGCGCGAGTTGTGAAGGGCGGCCGCTCAATACCCCCCCCTAGGGTATGAGATCTCGCAAATGATTTGGAAACAGCGAGTTAAGCTGGTTGATACGAAATGTAACGTGCCAATGTACTGATTTTATGTGGGTTACAATGGGCGATACGCATCGACATAGGCACGAATCCGCCGGAAGCGGGCCCAGCGAGAAACGGAAAGGACGCGCAGCGTGGCGGGATGGGTCTCGATGAATAGCCAAATGTGTCACGGCAGGAACTACTATAGCACAAAGAAAACCACTGTCAAGAAGTTTTTTTAAGCCGGTGGGGAGGCATAAGCTGGCAGAGGCAACCAACAGCGCTACGGTTTGGGCTTGCGGCCGAAAAGGCGGCCGAAGAAATTCTTAAGCCGTGTGCCGAAGCTTGGTTTCTTTTTCTCCGCGCCCGCGCTGGCCGCAGCGCCAGTCGCTGGGTGCGGCGCCGTTTTCTCTCCTGTGCGAGGCGCGACTTTCCCGGTGAAAATTGTTGCGGGCAGCACACGCACCTCGCGGATGATCTGGACGACTCCGGGAGGAGCCGGCATGGAAGGAGCCGCACCTGGCTGCGCTGCGGCCTTGGCATCGAAGGTGAGCGGCGGCATCACGGCGATGAGGCGCGTTTCCGTTTTGCGCCGGTCGTTTTCCTCGTGCGCAGCGGTGGGGGGCTCCGCGGCCGGCGTGGGCGCAGGCGCTGAGTCCTCCGGCTGTGGCGGGCGAGAGTTTGCGGCGTCTGCGGCCTCCTTGGTGACGCCGATGATCACCGCATCCGGCGGCGGGTCGCAGCGGCAGACGCCCGGGCTGGTGCGAATGGAATCGAGGGAGGTTGCGGGCACGGTCAGCTCGGCGTTCTGCGGCGCCAGCACGGTTTCGCCGGTGAATTGATGTTCGAGGCGCACTGCGCCGAGCGCGGCGTTGACGCACAGTTCCCCTTGCGGCTCAAGTCCTACGACGATGTCGCGCTGGCTGCCGCCGATGGCGACGGGCGTGGCGGTAGCCAGCGCGGTGTAAATCGTAATCGGAAGCGATGGCGCGAGGCGGCCGTGCACGCGCCCGTAATCGAGCGCGAGGGTCAGCGCGCCGCCGGACTTCAGCAGCGAAATTTTGGCGGGGCCGCAGACGTCCACTTCGCTGCCGTCGGTGAGCACCAGCCGCGCGTGGCCTTCGTGGACCACCACTTCGCTGCCGCTCAGCAGCGTGGTGCGGTTGTGAGTGGGGTCGCGTTCGACGCGCACCTGGCCGGAGGCGGTGAAGGTGTGCCCTTCGATGCGACCGACTACTTCTTGCGCGTGGGCGCTAACCGTGAACACCGCTAAACTGATAAGCGCAAATGCAGAGCGGAGGAGCGATGCGGGAACATTCGCGACCCGCAGTGTTGAGAATTCGGCGAGCCAGCGTAAACAAAGCGGCGTCAAGCCGCCGCACTCCAAAGCGCACTGCGCGCGCGTAAACGCGACAGCGCACGGCGCTGGCCGATTCGCGAATCGTGGCGTGGCGGTCATCGACACACGAGCACAAGGGGATGCAAAGCTTCGCCTATACTATATCCTGCGCGCTTGAAGCGCGACACGGGATGGAGCCGATAACAACACGGGAGCGGCGCGAAGAATCGAGTGCGGACGCCGAGGCGCGCGAATCTGCGCTGACCGCGCACGGAGACGGCGGTGTCAGCCTGCACTACGACCTCAGCTATCCGCCGCTGTCGCGCTGGCGGCAGATGCAGATTCCGGTGATCGCGTCTGCGGTGTATTGGGCTACGCGCGCGATTGGGCCGACGCTGCGCTTTGAAGTGCTTGGCATGCAGCACGTGCAGCGGGCGCACGACTCCGGCCGCCGGGCGATTCTTGCCTTCTGGCACCGGTGCATTTTTTCCGCTACGTGGTTCTGGCGCGATCGCAACATCGTGGTGATGAACACCACAAATTTCGACGGGCAGTGGACGCGCAAAGTGATCGAACGCCTCGGCTACCAAACGGCGCAAGGATCAAGTTCGCGTGGCGGCTTGAAGGGGCTGGTCACAATGGCCAAGCGGCTGGAGGAAGGCTTCGATGTGGCGTTTACCATTGACGGGCCGCGCGGCCCGCGCTATGTGGCAAAGCCTGGGCCAGTGATGCTGGCGCGGCGCACCGCGCTGCCGGTGTGTGCGTTCCACATCGGCCTGGAGGATGGAGTGACCTTCGAGAAGACATGGGACCAGTTTCAGTTGCCACGCCCGTTCTCGCGCGCCGTGGTGGTGATTCATCCGCAGATCGAAGTACCGCCCGATTGCAGTAAGCCTCAGTTGGAGGAGAAGCATGCCGAGATGCAGCGCGCGCTGGAACGCGTGCGCGATGTCGCGGAGGGCTGGTTTCGTCTGCTTCCGGAGCAGAGAGATGCGCTGCGGCAAGAGTTCAACGGCTGGCAGACGGTCAAACGTGAAAAGTGAAAGGGTTAAAAAGTTGAAGCGTTAAAGAGGACGGCTGACGCTGTTCGACTCTTTAACTCTTTCACCCTTTGACTTTTTCACTTGCGTTACATTTCTCCGACGGTGACCTTCACATCCATTTTGGTGCGGCCGCGGTAGAGGGTGACGGTGACGACGTCGCCGGGGCGCTTGCGGTTCATCACCACGTTGAGGCTGAGGGGGTCGGTGATGGGCTCGCCGTCGATGGCGGTGATCACGTCGCCGCCCACCACGAGGCGGCGCATGCCCGCATTGACGGTGCGATTGCCGCCGCGGATGCCGGCCTTGTCAGCGGGGCCGTTGGGCACGACGCGCTCGATCAGCATCCCGCGCATCACCGGCGCTTCGAGATATAGCGCGAGTTCGTCCCACAGCGGGGTGCCTTCGATGCCCATGTAAGCCTGGCGCGGGCGGCCGACTTCGAGGATGTCTTGCACGATGCGGCGCGCGGTGTTGATGGGGATGGCGAAACCGATGCCAGCGGTGGCGCCGGTGGGCGTGAAGATGGCGGTGTTCATGCCGATCACCTGCCCCGCGGTATTGAGCAGCGGCCCGCCGGAATTGCCGCGATTGATGGCCGCATCGGTCTGGATGGCCTCGTCAATGAAGGTGGGGCTGCCGCGTTCCGTTTGGCCGGTCTGAATGGTGCGGCCCAGCGCGCTGACCACGCCGGTGGTAAGCGTGCTCTGAAAGCCGAAAGGGTTGCCGATGGCCAGCACCTGCTGGCCGACGCGCAGGGTGGAGGAGTCGGCAAGCGGCAGCGGGGTGAGTTTGTGATCCTTGGGATCGATTTTCAGCAGCGCGATGTCGTTGCGCGGGTCGCCGCCGATGAATTTTGCGGTGAATTTCTTTTGCGACTTAATGTCGCCAAGGATCACCTCGATGGACTGCGCGTTGGCCACCACGTGATAGTTGGTTAGGATATGGCCCTGCCCGTCAATTACGAAACCGGAGCCGGCGCCTTCGCTGGGCACCGGGCGGAAGAAAAAGTCGTAGCCGAGCACCACGGTTACGATACTCGCGACGCCCGGGGCAGTCTGGCTGTAGACGCGGACGTTCGTCTCTTCGCTGCTATCCAGCGGGGCAGGCGCAGCCTTCTCCAGCACTGCCTCCACGTGATTCGGCTGCCGGGGCCCCCAGCGCGCGCCGGCCCACCATGCCGTCAGCCCGATGATGAGGCCGAGGGCTAACAGCCGAATTGCTCTTGTGCTTGGTCGTTGCGACATGACTCCACCCTCGCTGCGCATGGCCGTCCCCCGGAGAAACTCCCTACGGCTACGGCGTACTGGCTATTTTATCTGACGCAAGAGACTTCAGTGTGGCTACAACATGCTCGACCTGTGTTTGCGTTTGCTCAAGCGCGCCCGAGCAGTCA
>JBOGNS010000135.1:0-4188 GCA_050747305.1 Candidatus Acidiferrales bacterium
GCGCCTTCCTGCACGACATCGGCAAGATGGGCATCCCCGACGCCATCCTGCGCAAGCCCGGCCCGCTGACCGATGAAGAGCGCGCCATCATGCGCAAGCATTGCGACATCGGCTACAACATGCTGAAGCGCATTCCGTTTTTGCGCGAGGCGGCGGAGATTGTGCTGTCCCATCAGGAGTGCTTCGACGGCAATGGCTACCCGCGTGGCATGAAAGGCGCGGAAATTCCGCTGGGCGCGCGGATTTTCGCGGTCGCCGATACGCTGGATGCGATGATTTCAGACCGTCCGTACCGCAAGGCCCTGCCGATCGCCGACGCCAAGGCGGAAATCAAGCGCTGCTCCGGCACGCAGTTCGACCCCAAAGTGGTTGAAGTCTTTCTTTCGCTGCCGGATACCATGTGGAAGAAACTTCAGACCAGCATTGACGACCCGCTGCGCCTCTCGCACATGCGCTCGTTGTAACGCCGGCAAGCGCCAAGTGGGATAGGTGATAGGCGTCGGTCGCAGGCAAGTCGACGCGATCTCCTCGCAGCTCCGATTTACTTCAACGATTGAGTCAAAGCGGATTTTCCACAATCAAGAAGTGGTCGCGTAGCCAGTCTCGGTCGGGATTCACGGCGACGGCTGGAAAAGCCGAGCCGCCGCGCGCTGCGAGGTCTTCCTGATACGCGGGCCACGCGAGCCGCAGTGTGCAGCCAGCGGCTTCTGCGCGGTCGCTCCATAGGAATGCGCAACCGTCGCTGGCGTTGAAGAGGAGAAAGGAACCGGTGTCACCGGCGTCACTGTGATTTCGAAAAGAGAGAAGCGCATCGCTCAGCCGCGCGTTTTCGCCGGAGCCTATAGCGGTCATCTCGGTCGGGTTGACTTGACTCATGCGCCGCAGGCGCCGTCGTATCACGATTTCAAAGTGGCCTGCCGCCGCGCGGCGACGCGCAGTCCTGGCATCAAGCGTGAACAGGATACGGAGGGCGCGGCGGGCTGCGAAGGCAGGCATTAGCGCGTCGAAGCGACCGATGTCGAAGAAATTGCCGGAGTACGCTGGCGCATGACGCCCACCTGATGATCGCTCCTCCCGCGAAGGCGGACGCAGGGCAGGCTCGAAGGTGGAGAGGCCGCGCTCAAGCCATGCGCCGACGCGGCCGGCAACGCGGCTGAAGCCTGGGGTGTTGGCAGCGCAGTCGGCGCGGCGCAGCAGCCCGTAGCAAAGGGCAAGGCGCCGCGCGGGGTGGCACTTCCCTTCCCGGAGCTGGCGCAGATGCGGCAGCCAATCGCGGGCCGCAGTCGCAATCATGCCGCCGCCGTAGCACCAGTCGCTTTTGGTGAACGAGAAGATTGCCAGATCGCCGAAGCGGCCCGCGAGGGCGCCGTTCACGCGGGCGCCCAGCGCGAGCGCGCAGTCCTCAATCACCACAATGTTGCGCCGACGGCAGAGTTCCGCTAGCCGCTCAATATTGTGCAGGCCGCGGCCATAGTAGTGAACGAGCACGGCGGCACGCGTCCGGCCGGTGATGGCAGCCTCCACCTCCGCTTCATGCACTGTCAGGTCGCGCCGAACCGGAAAATAAACGGGCGAGCCGCCGGCGCGACGCACCGCCTCCGGCACTTGCTGGCAAATGAAATCCGGCACCAGCACTTCGGCGCTGGGGTTGCCGCCGATGATCAGTTCCAGCGCGAGCCAGAGCGCGCCACGCCCATAGCCGGTGGCCACGGCGCCCGGCGCACCCAGCCACTCGGCGAACGCCGCCTCCAGCTTTTCGACTGCACCCATCCGCCCGATTATATGCGGGGCACGTCGCGGCGGAGCCGCGACCGAAGGAGAGGCCAAGGATGACGCGGCGGCGCAGAGTGCAAGGCAAAAGGAAAAAGGCAAAATGAACAAGGAAAGGAAAAGCGAAAAAGTGCACAGCTCGAAATTCGTCGCGGTAGCAAGATTTTCAACGTGAGTAGTGCAGTTCGCTCGCTCTTGCAACGGCTTTGGCTTATAATCCGTCGAATTCCAGAAGGCTAAGGAGGATTTGTGAAGCGAAAGGCTCTCTTAACGTGCGCCGCGGGCGCCATTCTAGCAGCCGCGACGTTCGTGACGGCACTCACCGGGCAGCAGGCGCAGCAACCGTCACAGCCGCCGCAGGAACGCCGGCCCGAACTTGCCAAGACTCATCTAAAGGTGGGCGACATGGCGCCCGACTTCACGCTCCCCAGCACCACGGGCGGCAGGATCACCCTGAGCGACCACCGCGGCAAGCAGAACGTAATCCTTGCCTTCTATGTGCTGGCCTTCACCGGCGGTTGAACGAAGGAGCTGAAGGCGTACCAGGATGGTCTCGCCAATGTGACGGAAAGCGGTTCGGTGGTTTACGGCGTGAGCGTGGACAGCATTCCTGCGAATCGCGAATTCGCCAAGCAGCTCGGCCTGACGTTCCCTCTGCTCAGCGATTTCACGCGCAAAGTATCGAAAGAGTACGGCATCCTCGACGAAGAAAGGCAATTCTCGCGCCGCACCACGTTTGTTGTGGATAAGGAAGGCAAGATTGCCCACATCGAAGAAGGCAGCGGCGCCATCGATCCCACCGGCGCCATCACCGTGTGCGGCACGCTGAAAGGCAAAGAAGGCGAATGACCTTTCATACAGTCCAATCAGCATTGCGCAGTCGCGCCAGCAGATCGCGGTTGCCATGAACGATCGCAATCACCCCGACCCGCGAGCGAAGCACACGGTAAACAACGCGATAGGGTGAGAGGATCAGTTCGCGAACGGAGGGATCACGGTACTCGGGAGCCATTCGACCTAATCTCGGATGCCGCGCCAGCCTTCGCACTGCACGAAAAATCCGATCGGCGGTAGCCGCCGCATACAAATGGGAATCGCGACCAATGTACTCGACAATGTCCTGAAGATCCTGCTGCACGCCTACCGTCCAACGGACTGTAGCCACTTGGCCAGACTCCGCTCTACCTCGACATGTGCTACGGTCTTTCCCTCTTGCAATTCCCGAAGTCCGCGGTCAACTCGCTGCCGGAAATAGATCTCGTAGATCATTTCTTCGAGTGAGGAGTCGTCCGGCATTCTTTGGATCATCCGAAGAACGGCTTGCTTCGCGCTGGTGGCCATGGGCACCCCTGGCCATGATTTTACCAGCTTTTTACCGCCACCCCGCGTAAAAAAGGCCGGGAAGCCCGCGTGGACTTCCCGGCCTGTTTTTTTTTGGATGGGTTAGAAATTGATCCGGAAGTTGAATTGGATTTGGCGGGAATCGGCGCCGCCATCGCCGCCCTGAAGGGCGGTGATGGTGCCGAAGCCCGGGTTGTTGATGTTATTGGTGGCCGGGATGTTGAAGTTCACGTTGTTCAGGAGATTGAAGAACTCGGCGCGGAACTCGAAATTGAGCCGTTCTGTGATCGAGGTCCGTTTCACCAGGTTCATGTCCACACGGAAAGACGGGGCGCCGCTGCAACCGTTCATCAGCCCGTGCGCGCCGATTTCGCCGGCGCCCGGGTTGGCGAACTCGTTGAGGTTGGCGCCGCTGGTTTGCGTGCCGGTGCTGCGCACCACGAACTGCTCCGGCAGGAACAACACACCGGCGGATGTGCGCCGCGGCCGGATCATGCCGCAGATTTGATCTGGGGTGAAGTTCAACGGAATCGCTGAGTTCCGCGTGGTGGAGCGCGCGTTGCGGTTCAGCGTCCCGCGGCCGGAAAGGATGGTGACCGGCTCACCGGAACGCCAGCGCCAGATGCCGCCAACCTGCCAGCCTTCCAGTACCCTGCTGAGCACCGGGATGCCTGCCAGGAACCGCCGCCCTCTGCCAACCGGCATTTCCCATAGGGTGGTCAAGTTGAAGGTGTGACGGATGTCGAAATCGGCGCGGGCCCGGTCGAAGCGCGGCTGGAGCAAGTCCAGGTTCGCGTCGAACGTGTTCTGGGCATTGCCGGAGGAGTCCGTCAGCACTTTGCCGAGGGTATAGTTGGTTTGCAGCAGCCATCCGCGCGAGAGCCGCCGGCGGAACTCCACCTGCAACCCGTCGTAGCGTGACCGGGAATGGTTACCGATGGCGTCAACAAAGAACGCGAACGGGTTCGAGCGGAAAAAGTTCGCCGGGAAGGTACCCAGGCCGGCGAACTGAGTTCCACCGGAGGTAAGGTAGAAGAAGGAGGAGAAGCGGTGGAGTTGGTGGGCCCACTCTCCAAC
>JBOGNS010000136.1:0-3734 GCA_050747305.1 Candidatus Acidiferrales bacterium
ACCAGAAGGAGCTGATCCAGAAAGACTACCATCGCGAAATCAAGATGAACCGGCAGGAAAAGGTGGGGATGGACATGTCCACGCAAGTGGACATGAACCGTTACGACAAGACGAAGTTGAATTGGGCGCATGAAGCCAACATGCAGGTTCATATCAAGGCCGGGATGCAGGTGATCATCGAGGCCGGGGCGCAACTCACGCTGAAATGCGGAGGCAGCTTTGTGGACTTGAACCCGGGCATGGTGGCGATCAAAGGGGCCATGGTGCTGATTAATAGCGGAGGCGCGGCGGGCAGCGGCAGCGGCTCGAAGCCCAAGGATCCGGCCAAGCCCGACGAGGCCGACGACGGTACGAAGGGCGACAAGATGTAGGACAGGCGTCCCCGCCTGTCCGCCCATTGGCTGCTCAAAGCAGGCGAGATTTCGTTTTGTGCAGAGAATGACGAGGGACAGACCGGGAGGTCTGTCCCACGGAGGAGGGACTATGCCACCGGCAGCGCGCTTAAGCGACATGCACATCTGCCCCATGATGACTCCGGCGGTGCCGCCGATCCCGCACGTGGGCGGGCCGATTCTTCCGCCGTGCAGCACGAACGTGCTGATCGGATTCTTGCCAGCCGCGCGCCTCACGGATAAGGCGCTGTGCCCGCCGGCGCCGCCGGACATCATCATCAAGGGCTCGCCCACCGTGTTGATCAACAATCTGATGGCGGCGCGCATCGGCGACAATACTGCGCACGGCGGGGTGATCGTGATGGGCTGCTTCACGGTGATGATCGGGCCGTAGGGTCAACGCAGAACGCAGAACTCAGAACTCAGAACTCAGAACAAACCAACCCCGGAGATCCCTCGCTTCGCTCGGGATGGCAGCGAGCGAAGGCTGCTGGCAACTGCGACGTCGCTGCGGCTGGCGCGTCGCTGCGGCTGACGTGTCCGCGCGGGTCACGGACTCGGGTGACGGCGAAGGAAGATTGCTGCGATTTGCTGGGGACTGGTTTGCACGTTCTTGACGTAGCTCCGCTGCGTGATTGGCTCGGAGTGACAGCACTCACGCGACGAGGGCGCGAATCTGCGCTCGCTCCGGCTTGACTTTTGTGCGCGCCAACAGCTATAGGACTACGCATGGCGCAATCCTATTTGATTTTTGACTTTGGCAACGAGGAAGAAGCAGCGCAGCAGGCCCGGCAAAAGCTCGAAAGTTGGAAGCGCGCGTTTCGCCTGGGCGAGAAACTTCAAATGAAGTTTGAGCGCGCCGAGCCGGAAAAGAAGGGCGGCGCGGCAAAGGTTCGCGTGCTGGTGCGTCTGGATTTCTCGGACCACGAAAAACTGTCACACCAGCGCTGGCTCGACCGCATTCCCGGCGAAGAGCCTTTCAAGTCCGCTTCCCCGCAAGTGGTGCAAGCCGCCGACGCCCATCATGCCGAAACGGAAACGCTCTTCGAGTCCTTGCAAGGTGACACGCCCGCCGCGCGGCGTTCGTGATGATCAATCTATTCTGATCATTGTGCGCGGCTGACGTGCCGCTCCGCAGCGCGGCGGTCCGCTGTACTACTCACGTTCACAATCTTTGCAGGCCACGACGATTTTCGTTCTTGTTCCCTTTCCGCTTTTCGCTTTTCCTTTTTCCTTGTTACTTTTGCCTTTTGCGTTTGGCCTTGCACTCTGCGCCGCTGCGTCATTCTTCGTACGCCGAGCAAGCCGTTAATCCGGGAAGAAGGTTGCGTAGTCGTGGCTGATCCGCCTGCTCTCGGCGTGCTCCACGCCTTTTCGCAGTTCGATAATGCGGATGGCTTCCTCGAAAGCGGCTTGCGCTTCGCTGCGCCGGTCCAGTTTGGCGCAAACGTGCCCGTAGTCGGCCAGGCGGTAAGCGAACCACTCGCTCTCCGCGCCGTAAGCGGTCTTGAGGCGCGGCAGGTACGATTCCAGCAAAGCCTGCGCTTCGCCCAGCCTCGACTGGTAGACGAGAATCGAGGTGAGTGCGGCCAGATTGTGAGAGGCCGCCGCGTTGTGAGGGGCCGCGTACGCGATGCTGATTTCCAGCGCTTCACGGCTGAACCGCTCTGCGCGTTCCAAGTTATTCTTGCGCAGCGCAATATTCGCCAGGCAGGCTGCGCCGGTGGCCAGGTCGCGGTGCCCGCGCGACAGGGTGGCTTGCCACACCGCGTAGGCGCGCTCGCAAAGCTCTTCCGCGCCGTCCAGCTTCCCCTGCGCCGAATAGGCGGAACTGAGCAGATGCGCGTATTTCGCGGCCTGGAGGCTTTGCCTGCCGTAATTGTGTTGGGCGATGCGCAGCGCGCGGTCCAGCAGCGGCTCGGCCAGCCACGGTTCCTCGCGCTGGAGGTACAGGCGGCCGAGGTTCCCCGCCGTCAACGCCACCGCCTCTCCGTCTGCGCCCTGAATTTGCTCCCAAAGACCGATGGCGCGAATCATGGTTCGCTCGCCTTCGTGGTATTGGTCGGTATGCAGATAGACGTGGCCCAGGTTGGTCAGCGTGCGCGCTACATCGGCCGGTTCCTCAGCCGATTTTTCGTAGATGGCGAGTGCGCGGTTATAGGCGGCGACGGACTCCGGCCATTTCCCAAGGTCGCTGTAGGTGATACCGAGGTTGTAGAGGCTGGCTGCGGTCCTGGGATGCTCGCCGAGCGCCTTTTCACGAATGGAAACGGCCCGCACATTCAGCGGTTCGGCGTCGGCGAATTGCCGCTGTTCGCTCAGGATGTTGGCCAGGTCCATCAGCATCCCCGCGATGGAAGGGTGGTCGGCGCCCAGCGCTTGCTCGCGTTGGTTGATTTCGCGGCGCAGGAAAGCCTGGTTTTCCGCCTGCAACCCCGTGGCATTGTAATAATCGCGTACGTCGCGATAGGCCTGGATCGTCTCCGGGCTTTCGGCGCCGTGCAGGCGCACGTTAAGGTCGTGGATGCGCTCGAGGCTGCGCCCGGCGTCGGCCTGGCGTCCCTGCTTGTGCTGAATCTGCGTGAGCGCTTCCAGTGCGGCGATAGCGTCGGGGTAGGAACCCGACTTTTCACTGTCCGCGGCGGCGCGACGCAGCACATCCACGGCTCGCTCGGGTTGGCCGCTGGCGTAGGCCTGCTGCGCCCGCTCGATCGGCCCCATTTCTCTTGGGGCGAATGACTGCGCAGCAGTGCAAGGCGCTACGGCCAGAAGACTGGTAGAAAGCAGAAGCGTAATCGTCCACGTTTTCATCCAAGGCTCCCCAAAAGTTCCAGCAGTGCTGCATGTGTAGCATTCGCTCTGGTGGGGAGGAATGGTACGAAAGTACAGGTGGAGCTAACTGATTAGAGCGGGATTCGCCCCAGGCGGCCGCCACGCGGAGGGCTCGGGTGCGGCGCTGGCTGTCCGGCGTTCCCGTCAACTTTGCGGATTCTTCTTGCGGATCTCTTTGGCGCGCGCTTCCAGCTTTTTCGCTTCGTCCTTGCGCTCAGTTTCCTTCAGCAAGATGGCATAGGCTTGGAGGGTGGCTGCCAGGTCGGCATGTTCCGGCCCGAGAACTCTTTCCTGAATCGCCAGCGCGCGCTGGTAGAGCGGCTCGGCTTCAGCGTAGTTTTCCTGGTTGCGGAAGAGGCTGGCGAGCATATTTAGGATGGCCGCAGCTTCCGCGTCGTCCGCGCCGCCGATTTGCTCGCGGACAGCCCTGGCGCGCCGCAAGGTGGTCTCGGCCTCGGAGAAGCGCTCCGTGACCATGTAAAGCTCACCGAGTTCGCGCAAGCTGGAGAC
>JBOGNS010000137.1:0-7432 GCA_050747305.1 Candidatus Acidiferrales bacterium
CGCCGGCGGCTTGCGGGCCTGCAGACCTCCGATGCGCGCGATGCGTGGTCCCGCGTCGAAGCGGCGCTGCGCGAGAGCGAGGAACGCTACCGCGAGCTGTTCGAGAACGCCAACGACATCGTCTATACCCACGACCTCACCGGCAACTTCACCTCGCTCAACCGCGCCGGAGAACATCTCACCGGCTACTCCTCCGAGGAAGCGCTGCATCTCAATATTGCCGGCATCCTTTCGCGCGAACAGCTCGAATTCGCGCGCCGTATGGTCGAGCAAAAGATCGAAGGCAAAGGTCCTACCACCTATGAGCTGGAAATTCGCCGCAAAGACGGCGGCGAACTCACCCTCGAAGTCAGCACCCGTTTGATCTACCACGACGGCGCGCCCATCGGGATCCAGGGCATCGCCCGCGACATCACCGAACGCAAACGCGCGGAAGGCGAACGCCTGCGCTACCTGCGCATTCAAACCGCGCTGGGGCAGGCCAGCCGCGCCCTGCTCAGCACCCTCGATCCGGATGAACTGCTCGAAAAGATTCTCGAGGTGGCCCTGGCTTCTCTCCCCGCGGCCACCAAGGGCTCGTTCCTGAGCTGGGACGAGCCGGCGGCCGCGCTTCAGGTGCGGCTCACGCGCGGCTACCGGGATCCTCGCGTCGCACAGGCTAAATTCGTGCGCAGCGGCTATGCCTTCAAGGCTGCGGTCTCGCGCCTGCCGCTGCTGGTGGAAGACACGCAGCCCGATGCGGAAACCCGCTACGATGGCGATGTACCGGAAATGCGCTCCATCCGCAGCGCGCTGGTGGCGCCGCTGATCGCGCGCGAGCGTTTGCTCGGTGTGCTCAGCCTCGACGCCGACCTGCCGCGCGCCTTCGACGAGGAAGACAAGGACCTGCTCATCGCGCTGGCCGGGCACGCCTCCCTGGCGTTGGAAAACGCACGCCTCTACGGCCAGGTAGAGGAGTCACGCGAGCACTATCGCATCGTCTCCGACCTGGTGTCCGACTGGGCCTACTCCACCCGGGTCGAGTCCGATGCTCGCTTGGTGAATGAGTGGATTACGGAAGCCTTCACACGCACCACCGGCTACACTGCGGAAGAGCTGGATTCCATCGGCGGCTGGATGGAAATCGTTTACCTCGAAGACCGCCAAATCCAGCAAGTGCGCTACGAAAAATTGCTGCGCGGTGAAAGCGACGTCTCCGAAATGCGCATCCGCGCCAAAAACGGCGAGATCCGCTGGATCCGCGACTACGCCCGTCCCGAATGGGATGCCGAGCACCGCCGCATCGTCCGCTTCTACGGCGCCGCGCAAGACATCACCGAGCGCCGCACCCTGGAAGAGCAGCTCCGCCAGGCGCAAAAGATGGAAGCCGTAGGGCGGCTGGCCGGCGGCGTGGCCCACGACTTCAACAATCTGCTGATGGTGATCCGCGGTTACACCGAGTTGCTCATCGAGCAACTGCCGGACGAAAGCCCGCTCCTGCGCAGCGCCACGCAGATCGAAAAAGCCTCGGACCGCGCTGCCGCCCTCACCCAGCAGTTGCTGGCCTTCAGCCGCAAGCAGGTGCTCACCCTCCAGACGCTCAATCTCAATACCGTGCTCACCGGCGTGGACAAGATGCTGCGCCGCGTGATTGGCGAAGATATCGAGCTGGTGTCCAAGCTGGCCGACAACCTCGGTTACGTCAAAGCCGATCCCGGGCAGGTGGAGCAGGTGCTCTTGAACCTCGCCGTGAACGCGCGCGATGCCATGCCCAGTGGCGGCCAGCTCACGCTGGAGACCGCCAACATGCAAATGGACGAGTCTTTCGTCCGCGCCAATCGCGGCGCCATTCCCGGCCCTTATGTAATGCTCGCGGTCACCGACACCGGCGTGGGCATGGATGCGCGCACGCAAGCTCGCGTCTTCGAGCCTTTCTTCACTACCAAGGACAAAGGAAAAGGCACGGGCCTGGGCCTCGCCACCGCTTACGGTATCGTGAAGCAGAGCAATGGCTATATCGCCGTCGAGAGCGAACCGGGCAAGGGCGCGCGCTTCTCCATCTATTTGCCGCGTGTGGAAGCAGCGGCGGAGGCGGCCACCGATCACGCCGCCGCCCCCGGCCTGCACCGCGGACGCGAGACCGTGCTGGTGGTCGAAGACCAGGACGAGGTTCGCGACTTGGCCATGGAGTTTCTGCGCAGCCAGGGTTACGCCGTACTCCACGCCAGTAATGGCGCTGAAGCCCTGGAGATCGCTGGCCGCCATCCCGGGCGCATCGATCTGCTGATGACCGACGTCATCATGCCCGGGATCAGCGGGAGCGAGCTCGCCCAACGGCTGATCTCTTCGCGCCCCGATACCCGCGTCCTTTATGTCTCCGGTTACACGGAAGAAGCCATCGGCCAGCACGGCGTGCTCGACAAAGGCACCGAATTCCTTGCCAAGCCGTTCTCGCGCGATGCGCTGGCGCGCAAGCTCCGCGAAATTCTCGATAGCGCCAGTCCTGCCGCCCAGCCGCGCTAGCTGCGGAGCGTGGAGTGCGGCGGCTTGCCGCCGTTCTCCCCGGCAGGAGCTTGCTCCTGCCGCTTTTTCCCGGCGACCTACAACCCCAAGGGCGCACCCGATTCCGCTTGCCTCCATTGGCGAATCCGGTTACAAAGTGGATTCGATTGGCTCGCCTCGGCTCACTATGCCCATGACCATTTCCTCCCATCGCGTTTCCGTGTTGCTCCCCACACGCTGGGCCGGCGCAGCACTACTGAGTGTGCTGCTTGCCCCTGCCGCTGCGGCCGCGGCCGAAGGCGCCGCCCATCAGGATCCGGTCGCGCCCATTCTGATTGCCTTGCTGGGCATCGCCGTTGCCGCAGCCATCGGCGGGCAATTGATGCGCAGGATCAACCAGCCCGCAGTTCTTGGCGAACTGCTGATCGGCGTAATCGCCGGCAATATCGCTTTCTACTTTGGCGAGCCGGTGATCACCATCCTGCGCGAAGGCGAAACCATCCTTCAGGTGGTGCAAAAGGCTTTTTCCGAAAGCCTCAGCCTGGCGCAGGCTGCTCAACAACTGCTGCCGGATACCGAGCATACGCGGCGGTTGATCTCCATCTTGAGCGGGCCGGATGGCCCGCGCGCCGTCAGCATTCACCAGTTCATTGACCTGGTTTCGCGCGTGGCCGTGATTATCCTGCTTTTTCTGGTGGGCCTCGAAACCACCGTGGCGGACATGCGCAAGGTGGGCCGCAGCGCGTTTCTCGTCGCGGTGATTGGCGTGGCGGTACCCTTCGCCCTCGGCTATTTCGTGGTTCACCTGATGATGACAGACGCGAGCACCGCCAAGGCCATCTTCATCGGCGCCATCCTTACCGCCACCAGCGTCGGCATCACCGCGCGGGTATTCCGCGACCTCAAGCAATTGCACCGCACCGAGGCGCAAATCGTCCTCGGCGCCGCGGTGATTGACGACGTACTCGGCCTCGTGATTCTGGCGGTAGTCAGCGGCCTGGTGGTCACCGGCGCCGTGAGCATTTGGGGCGCAACCGCGATCACGCTGAAGGCCGCGGCCTTCCTGGCGCTGGCCCTCCTGGTGGGAGGATCGGTGACGCCGCGGCTGGTGCGGCATATGGCCAAGCTGGACATCGCCAACTTGAAACTGCTCTTCGGCCTCGGCTTCGCTTTCCTGCTCTCTTACATCGCCAGCCTCGCCGGTCTCGCCACCATCGTGGGTGCATTTGCGGCAGGGCTGGTGCTCGAGGAATTTTTCTTCAAGGAGGTGAACCAGGATGCGCACCTGCGCGACTTGGTGGCGCCGCTGGAGTCGCTGATTGTCCCGGTATTCTTCGTGCTGATGGGCCTGCAGGTAAAGCTGGAAACCCTGGCGGATACCGGCGTGCTGCTGGTGGCCGGCGTGCTCACGCTGGTGGCCATTGCCGGGAAACTCGTTTCCGGTATCGCCGCGGGCCGCGGCATCGACAAGCTTTCCGTTGGAATCGGGATGATGCCGCGCGGTGAAGTCGGCCTGATCGTCGCCGGCATCGGCAAGGGCCTCGGCGTAGTGAGCGACTCGATCTTCTCCGCAGTGGTCATCATGGTGATGATCACCACCCTGCTCACGCCGCCGCTGCTGAAAATCACCCTCGCCCGCTCGGCGAAAACGTAGAACGCAGAACTCGGAACTAGCTTACAGCCGACAGTTCACAGTCGACAGCTTACGGCGAAGACAGGCGGTCGAACTAAAACTGAGCCGTCGACTGTGAGCTAGCTGTAACCTGTCGACTAAGCTGTGGACTGTGAGCTGTCGACTGTAAGCTTTCAGCGAGGTTTGAAGTTCTGTGTGAGTTCTGCGTTCTGACTTCTGCGTTCTGAGTTACAGCTTCTTGGCTGTCCACTCGAAGGTGCGCTCGCCTCTGCCGGCCGTGCCCTTCATCCCGTTGCCGTCCACCGTTCCCTTGTATTCGATCGTGACTTTACCGTTGGGCGTTTCACGCTCCACCGTGATGGTGACGTCCTTTCCCTTCACCGTGCCCGTCACCGGAGTATCGCCGCGACGCCCGCTCATGGTGCCCTTGAGTGTTTCGCCGCTCTGTTCCAACACCAGCGTCGACGTCTGCGCACCCTGCCGTCCTTGCCAGCTCATTTCCCACTTGCCCGCTACGTTCGCCGGTTTTTCTTGCGCAAGTCCTGCCGCAACAAACGCCAGCACCGCAACTGCCGCAAATGCCGCACGCCACATCGTTCTGCTGCTCATCGAACTTCCTCCGTAGCCCTGAACCCGCTCCGTCGCATAGTCGCGGGGTGAGCCGTCGCAGTTAGACGCCAGCCGCCCCCGCCAAGTTTCCCTGCGCAAGTCCCCCGCATGCCTCTCGCAACTTCCTTTTTCGAGCTGACCGTTAGTTCACAGTCGACAGCTAACAGTCCGCAGCTAAATTAACGGCAAGAAGCCCAGATGTGCCGCAAACCTACGTCACCTAGCTTCATCCGCCGTACGCCAGGCGAGAAGACCCCTGGTCTGAAAACTGTAAGCTGTCGACTGTCAGCTGTAAGCTAGGTTTGAAGTTCTGCGTTCTGAGTTCTGCGTTCTGAGTTACTATTTTCCCGCCGCGATCGCGCGCCTCCGCACATAGTCCATCACATACTCGGCAAATGCCGCGTCCAGCCGCTTGGTCACCGGGCCGGGCGCGGGCGTAAATTTGTTGCCGTTCACTTCGCCCACCGCGAGCAAGCTGCGATTGGTGGACGAGATGAAGACTTCCTCGGCCACATACAATTCCGCCGGGCGAATCGTCGCTTCCTCCACCGGCACGCCGGTCGCGGCGCCGATTTCCAGCAGCAGGCTGCGCGTGACGCCCGCCAGGCACCCCGACCCGAGCGGCGGGGTGAGCACCGTCCCGCCACGCACGCAAAAAATATTAGCCGCGGTGCATTCGCTCACTTCGCCGCGCTCGTTGAGCAGCACCACCTCATCCCAGCCCGCCTGCGTCGCTTCGTAGAGGTTCCACACATTGTTGAGCCACGCGGTGGTCTTCACCCCCGCCAGCGGCGACGCGGCATGACGTCCATGCTCGCGCAGCCACAGCCGCGCCGGCTCGCGATACGCCGGCAAGCCCGCGGTGTAAACGATTAGATCGGATTCCGGCATGGCCTCATCACTCTGCCAGAAGCCAACCTTGTTGAAGACGATGTAGATGCGCGCAGTGCCTTCCCGCACTTCGTTGGCGCGCAGCAGTTCATCAATCTGCCGCCGCACTTTTTCCGCCTCGAACGGCATGGGCAGGTGCGTGCGCCGCGCATCCTTTTCCAGCCGCTGCCAGTGCCGCTCGAAGGCAAACGGCACACCCTCGAAAATGCGCAGCGTGGTAAACAGGCCCCAGCCGCTCAGCAGTCCCGCCTGCCCCGGCGACAGCCGCACCTCCTCCATCGCCACCATCCGCTCATTGTGATACGCATAGCGATGCAGCATCCCGGCTCCTCCACTCTCTTCGCTAACGCCGCCATTCTATCCCATTTCCCGCCGCTGCTTTTCGCACCGCCGGCATCTTGCCGGCTTTTCTTGGAAGGCGGAGGTGAAAAATCTTGCAGCCTAAATTTACCGTTTCCCGCGCAATTTCTTACCGGGATGACGGTACTAGCCTGGCCTTAAGTCGTTAAGTTTCAGAATCGCACTGGGTTGGCCGCTCATTTGCAACGATGAAGTGGGGAATCTTGCCGAACACATTTCAGTTTTCGTTGGAGAGAGGATCAAGATGATGCGCATACGGAATAGGACGTCGCAGCAGTGGCTGCTTGGTGCAGCGTCGTTGGCGTTGATCGCGGGCGCGGCTTGGCTGGCGAGTTGTGGCGGCGGCACAAACATCAGCGGCGGTTTCAATCCGCCGCAAGGCACAATCAGCGTGAGCATCAGCGACCCTCCGAGCTGCAAGTTCCCCGCCGGAAGTTTCCAGAGCGTTTTCGTTACGGTCCGCTCGGTGATGGTACACATCAGCGGTACCGCCGGTGACAACGACGCGGGCTGGCACGAGATCGCCCCCAATCTGGCGACAGCGCCGATCCAGCTCGACCTGCTCGCCGTCCCCACGGGCGGCTGCGTGCTGGCCATGCTGGGCAGCAACGTGTCTCTGCCCGCTGGCGATTACCAGCAGATTCGGCTGATCCTGCTGCCCAATAATCCGGCGCCGGGCGACCCTGTGCCCACCAGCAATGCCTGCTCCAGCGTGAACGCCTTCAACTGTGCGGTCCTCGATCCTTCCGCGCCCGGCGGTGGCGGCATCGTCCCCGTGGAACTCTCCAGCCAGGCCAACACCGGACTGAAAGTGCCTCCCGGCCAGATCGTCGGCGGCCCCATCCGCGTGGCCGCTGGTCAGCACGTGGACCTCAACATCGATTTCAACGTGTGCGCTTCGCTGGTGAGACAGGGCAACAACCAATTGCGGCTGCGCCCCACACTGACGGCCGGCCAGGTCAGCTCCGTGAATGCCGGCATCAGTGGGCGCGTGCTGGATAGCACCACGTTACTGCCGGTTTCCGGCGGGCAAGTACAGGTGGCGCTCGAGCAGCCGGATTCCGCCGGGGTGGACCGCATCATCATGCAGGCTGCGGCCGATTCCAGCGGCAACTTCAATTTCTGCCCGGTTCCTGCCGGCGCCTACGACGTGGTCGTTGTAGGCCAGGACGGCAGCGGGGTCACCTATGGCGCCACGATCATCACCGGCGTGAACAACGGCGTCACCCTCGGCGACATTCCGTTGCTTGCGCAGGTTGTCGGTTCCACCGCGTCCGCGACCATTGCCGGCGCCGTGACATCGGAAAACGCCGGCGCGGGCGTGAGCATCGACGCAGCCTTGAGCGCATTTCAAACCATCCCGGTGGGCGGCAACCCGCGGCCGGTGACCATTCCGCTGCTGACCATGTCCGTCAGCAACATCGCCACCGCGGCCACCCCGATGGATATCAGCGTCAC
>JBOGNS010000138.1:0-6455 GCA_050747305.1 Candidatus Acidiferrales bacterium
CTGCTGAAGGCCCGCGCGCATGGCGACCTTTCGGAAAACGCGGAATTCAAATTCGCGAAAGAGCGGCAGGGTTACGTGAACGCGCGGATCGGGCAGCTTCGCGAGCGGCTGGCCAGCGTGGCCATGATCAACCTGACCAACCTGCCGCGTGATCGCGCCGGCTATGGCTCCACCGTGCGCCTGCTGGACTTGCATAAGTCGGCCGAGGTGGAATACAAGTTGGTTACCGCGGAAGAGTCGGATGCCGCCAACGGCATGATTTCCACCACCTCGCCGATTGGTAAGGCTCTGCTGGGGCGGCGCGTGGGCGACGAAATCAAGGTGCAAACGCCGGCGGGCATGAAAGAATTTGAGTTGGTGAACCTGCGCACCATCCACGACGAGGCTTGAATGCAGCTTACAGCCGACAGTTTCGGTGGCCGGTGATCGGTCGTCGGTGCGGTTCTTACTGGACACGGATCACTCGTCACCGCGCACTTGTTTCTACTGTGAGCTGTCGGCTGTCAGCTACAATCGAGGAGCCGCATGACTGTCACTCGCGCCATTGGCGAAGGCGCCCGGTGGCTGCTGGAGAAAATCGTCACCGCGCTGGCGGCGACCGGCGTCAACCCGAACTTCCTCACTTTTTTCGGATTCCTCATCAATTTGTGGGCGGCGGTGCTGTTTGCATGGGGATTTTTCTTCGCCGCCGGCTGGGTGATGCTGTTTGCGGGCTTGTTCGACATGGTGGATGGCCGCGTAGCCCGCGCGCAGGGGCGCGTCACCACCTTCGGCGCATTCTTCGATTCCACGGTGGACCGTTATTCGGACCTCGCGCTGTTCCTCGGCTTGCTCTGGCATTACGCCTACATCGGCCGCGGACGCTACGCCGTGCTGGTGGGCATCGCCATGGCCGGGTCGGTGATGGTGAGCTATTCGCGCGCGCGCGCCGAGTCGCTGATCCCGCAGTGCAAGGCCGGCTTCTGGGAGCGGCCGGAGCGCATCGTGCTGATGATTATCGGCGCGCTCGCCGACAAGATGGCCCCGGTGCTGTGGCTGCTGGCGATTGGCTCGAATATTACGGTGATTCACCGCATCGTCCACACCTGGCGTGAGCTGCGCGCCGGAAATACCGTAACCCTGGTGCCGGCGAAACCGCAGTCGCGTGATGCGGTCGCCGCGAGCCCTGCGAGCGAGCCGCGAGAAGCCGCGGGCGCCCCAGCGGCCGTGCCGTCGGCGGCAATAAACGAAGACAGCCCGGCGAAGCGGCCGGCCGGCGAAGTCAAAGTGTCGAAAGCCGCAGCCCGCCACTCAACGCAAGGGACGTAGGGGCGCTGCTTGCTGCGCCCCGCTGATGCGGACAAGGACTAGCACAGGCTTCCCAGCCTGTGCAGCGAAGGCGGGGATAAGGCGCACAGGCTGGGAGCCTGGGCTAACAGGACGTGCAGCATGCCGGAAGTCGTAGGACTAGTCGGAGTGCTTCTCTGTTTTGCAGGCGCGCACCTGCTGTGGCTGGCGCGCCATGAAGTGCTCTACTGGATGGATACCTACCTGCTCCTGTTTCGCCGCTCCTTCGATGCCGCGCGCCTCGGGCGCGAACCCAATGACCATCGGGGCGGGCAGCCCGCTCCCGCGGTAAGAGAAGCGGCCGAAGAGATGCGCGTGGAGCATGGCTTGCAGGAGCGCCCGCGCGAGCGCAGCGAAATGTGGCTCATGCTCGGCGGCTTCGCACTCGTCGGCATCGGCCTCGCCGCCACCGGCCTCGTGCTCGTCAGCATCGTAGTCCGCCGGCTGTCCTAGGTTTGAGCTTCATTCTGTTTTCTATTGCGGAACCTTCACTTCGTGTGGCCCTTTCCCGACAAATCTAGCAATCGACTCTCGGCGTTTTCCTTCTTGCTGAGGCTAAGCGCTGGTTCGGTTTTGGCCAGGGAAGTGTGGTAATCGCGCATTGCTTCGTGTGCTTGCCCATGCAGTTCGTATGCTTTCGCTCGGTTGTAGTAAACCCACGCATTGCCGGGCAGAGAGCTATCGATGCATCGAATTCCCTTAATGCACTCTCAAACTGCCCCTGTGCCGCAAGTACTGCGGCCCGCCCATTGAGAGCGTATGCCGTATACGACGTTCGCAGTTGGGGATCGAGGTCTGTGTTCTCAGACAGCAGCTCAAGAGCACGATCGAGATCCTGTGCTGCTCGCGCGTGCTCACCAAGCTCGGCAAATGTTTGACCACGTCCGGAGAGCGCGCCAACATCCTCCGGCGAGATGGTCAGCGCGCGTGTGTAATCGTCGATGGCCTCCCGGTGCCGGCCTGAATACCAGTGAGCAGCGCCGCGCCACTTGTGCGCATCCCCGTCATCGGGATACCTGCCAAGGAAATCGGAAAGGAATGTTATTGCCTCGTCGTACCGGTCTCGGCAGAGCCAACTCGCGGTAATTGACATCAGAATGTGCGCAGTAAAAGGCCGGTAGCTGAGTGCCTCCGGATATCCGAGTGCTCGCAGCAACAAACCCCGAGCTTGATCAAAATTCTTACGCTCAAAGTGCGAGTGCGCTCTAGTAAGGAGCGAGTGAACGGTTTCGGTGCGATCCCCGCCCGCTAATGCTTCCCTGAACCATTCCAAGAATCCCATGCGAGATGAATTGTACTCACCCTTGCTATAGAACTCTAGAATCGGTCGGCATTTTCAGTACCGCTCTCTCGTGAGTGGTGCATTAGCGCGCCTATGGGTGCGGTCCGCGCGGTTCCTTCCTTGACTGTCCACGGCGGGCGTAGCGCTCCGAAAGAAGCCTTCGAGATGCGAAGGCTGGCTCCTGTATCAGCCGCTCTCTAATCTCGCCTTTTTTCGGATGTATACTGAGCGGCACCTGCGGCACCCTGGGGCGCCCCTATGAATGCTTCTGCGGCCGGCCCGACTACAGCCAGTGAGCGCATTGAACTTCTCGACGTTCTGCGCGGATTTGCTCTCTTCGGCGTGCTGACGGCAAACCTGGTTTGGGTCGCCACGGATTTCGCAGTCACTCCCGCGCAAATGGCGGAACTCAACTCGGTCCCCGTGGACACGGTCGCGACGTATCTGGTGGACTTTTTTATCGACTGGAAATTTTACACGCTATTTTCCTTCCTTTTCGGCCTCGGCTTTGCCGTGCAGATGTCGCGAGCGGCGGAACGCGGACGGAATGGCAAGCGCATCTACCTACGACGTCTCACAGTTCTCCTGGGCATCGGCGTGCTTCACAGCGTCTTCGTCTGGTACGGCGACGTTTTGCATCAGTATGCCCTGCTGGGGTTTCTGCTGCTGGCTTGCCGCAACGCGAGCACAAAGAAGCTGTTGCTGGTCAGCGCTACGCTGATTCTTCTGTCGCAAACAGTCGTATCCGGATGGCCACATCTGAAGCGCCTATTGGTTCCGGTGGAGACGGCAGGCTCTGCCGAGACTTCTGCGCCCGACGCTGTACGAGTACAGAGTTTTCAAGTGTTTACTCACGGTTCCTACCCAGCGGTAGTGAGGGAACACCTCCGGAGGTACTTTGGAGGATTCTGGGGCAGCGGGTTCGCGTTCTTATTCCTGACGGCGATCTTCGGCAAGTTCCTGTTAGGACTGCTGGCAGGCCGGCACAGGATTCTGCACGATCCGGAGCAGCACCTCACTTTTTTCCGCCGCATGCTGACGTGGGGCCTAACGATTGGCGTGCTCGGCAACGCCGTCTTTGTGTGGCACTTCTGGCTGGAGCGAAATCATGTCATGGAGAAGTCGTCTGCGCCCGTGCTTTCGACGCTGTGGATTACCGACGTCGGATTGGTGGCGATGACTGCATTCTACGTCTCGGCCATTACACTGCTCTTCCGGCATCCGGCGTGGCGCGCCCGCCTGCGCATACTGGCGCCCGTGGGCCAGATGGCGCTCACCAATTATCTCACCCACTCCATCTTCTACGTTCTGTTGTTTTACGGCTATGGCGCGGGGTTGGGCCTGCTGGGGAAAATCGGCGCCGCCGGTTGCCTGCTGTTGGCGATCGTGATCTTTGGAGCGCAGATCGTGTTTAGCCGCTGGTGGCTCTCCCGCTTTGCGTTCGGGCCAACGGAATGGCTCTGGCGGTCACTTACATACGGCAAGGTGCAGTCGATGGCATTGCGTCCGCTCGCGGCATCAGAAAGCGCGGCGGGACCCGGTGGAAGCTAGGCTTGGTTGGCCCTGGGATTAGATTTCTCGCTGCGTGCTAGACTAGCGCGCCTATGGCGGCGAGCGCGGTTCCTTCCTTGATTGTCCACGGCGGGGCGTGGAGCATTCCCCAAGAAGCCATCGAAGATGCGAAAGCCGGTTGCCGGCGCGCGCTGGAAGCGGGCTGGGCGATTCTCTCGCGCGGCGGCAGCGCGGCCGATGCGGTGGAAGCCGCAATTGTGGTGCTGGAAGACGACCCCACGTTCGACGCCGGAATCGGCTCGCATCTCAACCGCGATGGCGTGGTGCAGCTCGATGCCATCATCATGGACGGCACCACGCTGAAGGCAGGCGCGGTGGTTGCGGTCGAGCGTGTACGCAACCCGATTCGCCTCGCGCGTCGCGTGATGGAGCGCAGCGAGCACATGATGCTCGCCGGCGCCGGCGCGGAACTTTTCGCCGCCGAGCAAGGGCTCCCGCTGTGCGCGCCGAAGGATCTGGTGCTGGAACGCGAGCGCGCAGCGTGGCTGCGATGCGCGGGCAGCGAAGGCCACGAGTCCGGCCATCACTGGGCCGAACACAGCGGAACCGTGGGCGCAGTAGCGCGCGACGCCGCCGGCAGCATCGTGGCCGGCACCTCCACCGGCGGCACCTGCTGCAAATTTCCCGGACGCGTCGGCGATTCCCCGCTGATTGGCTGCGGCTGCTACGCCGATGTGGAAGCCGGCGGCGTCTCCTGCACCGGCTGGGGCGAAGCCATCATGCGCATCGTGATGGCCAAGGCTGCCGCAGATATGCTGGCCGCTGGCAAGCCGCCTCAGGAAGCAGCGCAAGCGTGCGTCGAGCTGCTAGCCCGCCGCGACAAAGGCGCCGGCGGCCTCATCCTCCTCGACCGCCACGGCCACCCCGCCTTCGCCTTCAACACGCCCCACATGGCCTACGGATATGTTCAAAACGGTGGCTTTGCGATCGCAGTTTGAACTCAGATAGCTCCTCGTTGCGCGCTGGACTTGAGGCGCGGCGCTGGCATAGACTCGGAATTTCGCCGCAGCGCAGCGCGACACGCTGTCGCGCCCCGCGCTCCAGCAACCTCGCGCAGCTTGCGTCCTCACATCGCGCACGTTGCGCGCCCAAACACAGGAAGGTGACGCATGGCAGCTTACACCGGGGAGCAAATTCGCAACGTGGGCATTGTAGGTCACGGCGATACGGGGAAGACGCAGCTCGTATCGTCGTTGCTCTTCACTGCGGGCGTGGGCAACCGCCTCACGCGCACCATCGACGGCAACACCGTAACCGACTGGGACGACGAAGAAATCGCACGCAAAATCACCATCAAGACCGGCCTGGCGCACGCCGAATGGACTCCGCCCTCCGGCAAGCCGCACAAAATTAATCTCCTCGATACGCCGGGCTACAGCACCTTCATCAATGAGACGAAAGCGTCGCTGATTGCCGCCGATTGCGCGCTGATCCTGGTCGATGCCGTCGCCGGCGTGCAAGTGGTCACCGAAAAAGTGTGGGACTACTGCACCGAATACGACATCCCGCGCGCCTTCGTCATCAACTGGATGGACCGCGAGCTGGCCAGCTTCGAGCGCGCGCTGGAATCGGTGAAGGAAGTCTTCGGCCGCGCGGTGGTGCCGGTGCAACTCCCCATCGGCGCGGAAAAAACTTTTCGCGGCGCAATCGATCTGATCAGCATGAAGGCGCACATCTACCAGCCCGACGGCAACGGCAAAGCGAAGGTAGAAGAGATCCCGGCGGACATGGCCGAAGCCGCCAAGGCCGCGCATGAGGCGCTGGTCGAGATGGTCGCGGAAGGCGACGACAAACTGATGGAAGAATTCTTCGAGCAGGGCACGCTGCCCGTGGAAGACTTGGTCGAGGGCCTGCGCTCCGCCGTGGCCGAGAAGCGCATCGTGCCGCTGCTGGTCGCATCCGGGCTGCACAACATCGGCAGCGAAGCCATCCTGAATTTCATCTGCGAGTTGTTCCCGTCGCCGCTCGAACGCAAAACGGTCAGCGGCACAAAAGAGCCTGCCGGCAAGGGCGACCGGATCGAACGCAAAATCACCGACAAAGAGCCGGTGTCACTCTTCGTGTGGAAGACGATGGCCGACCCGTTCTCCGGCCGCGTCTCGTACTTCAAAGTGATGTCCGGCGTACTGAAAAACGATGCATCGCTGGCCAATTACACGCGCACCTCGCAAGAGCGCTTGCAGCACATCCACGTGCAGCAGGGCAAGACGGCAACCGAAGTGGCTGAGCTGCACGCCGGCGACATCGGCACGGTGAACAAACTGAAGGACACGCT
>JBOGNS010000139.1:0-4345 GCA_050747305.1 Candidatus Acidiferrales bacterium
AAAGTCCTCGACCCCAGCCGCCGCCCCCGCCGCTGGCAACAAGCCCGCGCCACCGCCGAACCGGCCACCGCGTAACGCTTTCCTGAGTTGCTATTCGGCTTTTCTGCTGCGGTAGGTTTCCAGGTCAGCCTCACTCACTTCTTCGTGAGGAACCAGCTTGTAGTGTTTCTCAGAGGCAATCGCAACTTCGGGCCCATCAGTCTCAAACTCGAATAGCGCGATCACGTCGTCTCGCGCAAACTGTGCGCCAATCGGCCGGCACACCAGGTTCCGAAATTTGGTGCGGCAGGCCGCGATATCCTGCTCGATTTGAATGATGCTCAGTCTGTCTTTGCTGCCTTTCGCCTGAACGGGAAAAACATAGTGGACGCCCTTCTTGTCTATACCTACGTAGAGCTCGTCAATCTCGATTTGCCCCAACTGAGGCGCTGTTGTCCGAAGGTGACTCTGCAGCGAGTAGCACGTCACACCTGTGAAGATATCCAACAGCCGGTTGTAGCGAAGGCGCGCCAGCAATGCCTGTTCATCATCCTGCGCGTACATCGCTACTATGCCGGGCGTGGCATCCGGCACCTTGGTAGCGGCTAGGTTAACACTCGGTACAAGCGGCCGGTCCGTGATGAGCGCGAACCTGTACTTGGCGCGGCCGGTGCCGCGGATCACCCAGGCTTGGCCTTTGGGGGCTGTTTCGCGAATGCTCGGCGGAAGGATCGCGCGATGGCGGTAGCTGTAGATCAAATCACCCAAATTTTTGGGCGGGGGGACGCCAAGCCGTTGGCAGGCTAGGACGATTTCATCACGGGCAAAATCGATCTGAGTCACACCGGCCTTATGTTTGGAATGAAAAATCCTCTCGATGATCTGGTCGTAGGATTTCTTTCGGCGCAAGATTCCTCGCAATCAGCCTGGCCAGCGCAACACCACCACTTCTTCCCGCAGCTGCTCCTTGGTGGCTGTCGCCAGCCGCGTCCGAAACAAATCGATTCCCACGACTTCATATCCCAGTGATGAGGCGATGTCCGCCAGAATTTCTCCGGTGCGAATCATCACGCGCAAGTACGAGGCTTGGTCCCCGACCACATAAGCCAAGTGCGCGCCCTTGCGCAGAAGCGTCCTAAGATCGGCCAAGTGCCGCATCATGCCGCCGAAATAGAGACGAGTGACGCGCGGGTACAAACGCTCAAATCCGGAGGTCTTTTTTAGGTGGATTCTGCGTTTCTCAATAGCCTCGGCAATCCGCTGGATCGATTCGAAACCCTCGACCAACTGATCGTCGTCATCTCCTTTGTAGACGCCCCTCGTGTTGGACCGAATCAGAGAATTTTTCAAGCTCCGCAAATCTTGCTTGTTGTGGATGAATCCCAGCAACACCGACTCCAGCCGCGTGGTGCGTGTGTAGTCCTTTTCATTCGGATAAGGCGGAGATGTGATCACCGCTGACACCGTGCCCGGCTTTAGCGCCTTCGTGATGCAGCGCGCGTCTCCCGGAATCAATCGGCTTTCTTCGGAGCCATTCGCCGTAAGGGTGCGCAGGTCGTTGCAGATCAAGCGGACGGTTTGGAGCCAAAGCGGTGCCACCGCAGCGTCTCGCTTTGCTCGACCGACGCCGACCTCCGGCCCGAAATGCAGGTTGCTGATTCCTCCAACCAGGGCCCGCGCCAGCGCGAGACGTTCATGGCGGGTATACCGGACGTCGTTACGCCGCTCGATTTCCTCCAGCAGCACGAGCACTTTGTGCAGCGGCAGCGGACTGATGCTGTTCCGTAAAAGGAGTTTTGTTTTCTCGGCTGAAAGTGTTCTGAGTTCAATTTTCCGGTTACGGCCGAAGAGCGGAGAATCATCGCTGTCCGTAATCCCATCCGCCTCCAGTCTGTCTGCCACTGAACTCGCGACCGACCTCGCGTGTTTCCACAAACCTTCAGGGTCAGTACTCCAATCGGTTTTCACTTGGCTGGCGAAGCACGCCATCGGGTTGGCTTCAATCCCTATGCTGCGAATTCCTAGCTTTTTACACTCGACCAAGGTCGTTCCTGTCCCGCAAAATGGGTCGAGAACTGTGTCCTGGTGGCGCAGCGCAAATCGCTGTGCATACTCGCGAACCAGATGAGGCGGAAAGGACAGAACGAACCGATACCAATCGTGCGCGGCGCGATCGTCTGCGTGCAGTCGGTTCCTAACCTGCCCGTTGAGTTGCCTTAGGCTCTCTGCGGTGGTCGAAAGCGTTGTACTCATAAGCAGGGGCCTGCTTTCCGATGACCGGCCAAGATTGCCACAAGCAACGGCGAAATGCGAGAGACTTACGAGCGCGAAATGAAACATTCTGCCTTCGCGACTCGTAGCTAGAGATGGCTGGAAAACGAGGCGCATTCGAGGGGCGGCGAGTGGGCAGCGAACGCAATCGTGGCAATGAACAACTGATTGGCGGGCTGGTACTCATCGCCATTGGCGCGCTCTTCCTCGCCGACCGCATGTGGTGGTTCGACTTCGGCTGGTTCTTCAGCCGCTTCTGGCCTCTGATGCTGATTGGCATGGGTGTGGTGCTGCTCTTCAGGAATCGCAGCCCCAAAGAATCCTATGCCGGCCCTATCGTGCTGATCGTGATCGGTGTCATCTTTCAGGCCGATAAGCTCGACTGGTTCGACTGGCGCATGCGCACCATGTGGCCGGTGATCCTCATCGGCATCGGCGTGGCGCTGCTCCTTGACCGCCTGCGCGCTATGGCGGCCCAGCGCACCTTGCCGCCATCCAGCGCCGGCCCGCACAGCAGCTCGCCCCACGAAACTCCACAGGCGCGCTAACGCGACCAATGCCACCTGTAGCAGCGACCCTCAGGTCGCAAACATCTTTGGAGTGCGGGAGCGAAGCTCCCGCTTTGTTTTGAGAGCCGGGAGAAATGAAACCAACGCTCGCTGAGTGAACAAGAAAAGGCAAGCCCGCTATCCGCGTTCCGGCGAAAACTCAATCTTGCTGCTCCTGTGACACCGAGGGTAGCTGAAAACAAAGCGGCTCCGATGCATCGGGGCCGCACTCCATAAGAGGCCTCCGCGCTGCGCCCATTCTGCAAAATGAACTATTGACAGCGTCCTGCTTTCTTCATGATGATGATTAGACCAGTCCATTTCCGCGCAAAGGGGAACCGAACAGATGGGCGCGAGGAAATGGGATGCTGGCTTGGGCGCGGTTGCTCATCTCACCTGCCAGACCTTTGCTGAAATCTCCAGTCCATCAGGTCGCCGTCACGTCTGCATTGCATTCTGCGTCGCGCTTCCACTCTGTTTTGTGCGACGACGGCTCGCCCAGTAAGCCCCAGTGTGCCCTGTAGCACAGCCACTCTTGGCTGTGCGATGTCCGCCCACCCGTCCTCGGCGCAATCGAATCTTGTGTAGCGGCGGCCTTCAGGCCGCCACCGGCCCAGCAGCGTTTAGCACATAGCGTTGGCACGTGCCGCCGCACTTTGCGTACACGCGGCGGTGTGCGTGCCGAATCCGGGTTCTCCGGCTGGGAGCGAATATGCGTGTCTGGTTCGTCGAGCAAGGCGCATTGCGGTTCACGCCGCCGTCTTCTCCGCCTCGCGGCCAGCGACCGGTGCGGCTGCCGCCCGGCGCGGCTGCGCTGCGTCATACTGAAATTGCCACCGGCAGGGCGCGCTGGGATTTGTTTGGCGCCAGCGCCGCCGCGCAGGCGGTGGTGATCTTCTTTCTCGCGTGGATCCCGATTCTCTACGTGCAGAGCCCACCGCCGCCCCGCGAAACGCTCACCATGATGACGCGCCCGCTCACCGAGTACGAGCCGCCGCAGCGCCAGCCCGTCACGGAGCGCGCGCTAGAGGCGCAGCCGGCCGAGCCGCAGGAACAGGAAGCGAAGCCCAGGCAGCCGCTCGAGGCGCGTATCCTCGCGCCGCAGCCTCGCCGCCGTGAAACGCGCATCACCGAAGCCCCCGAAATGGCGGCGTCGATCCGCCCCTCGACGGGGATGAACCTCGACAGTCGCCCCAGCATCCCGCGCCCGCCGGTACACACCGGCGTGCTGAATTCTCCCGGCAGTTCCGAGCAGCCGACGCTCGTGGGCAAGCGCGCCAGCGAAGTGCAGACCGGCGGCTTCGGCGATCCCAATGGCGTCCCCGCCAAAGGCCGCACCGACAAGGTGCCCAACATAAATAAGGTTGGCTCGTTCGGCTTGCCGCCGGGCTACGGTCAGGGCAACGGCACCGGCGGAACTAAAGGCGCACGCCCCGATGGCGTCGGGGCACGCGGCGTGGTCGAGAGCGCCGGCTTCGGCAACGGCGTCGCCAAGGGCGACCCGAGCGCGCGCGGCAACCCCGGTCGCGCGGTGCAAGGCACTGCGT
>JBOGNS010000140.1:0-6213 GCA_050747305.1 Candidatus Acidiferrales bacterium
TCAATTTTCTGGCCTATTCGAAATGGGACGAGCCGAGCATGGCGCTGCTGCACAATCCGGATGTGACGGTGCGCAGCCGCGGCGTGATGGAGAAGTGTACTTACTGCGTGCAGCGCATCAACGCGGCGCGCATCGAGTCGGAGAAGGAAGGCCGCGCCATCCGTGACGGTGAAATCACGCCGGCCTGCGCGCAGGCTTGCCCCAGCGACGCCATCGTGTTCGGCAATATCAACGATAAGTCTAGCCGCGTGGCTCGGCTGAAAGCCGAGCTGCTCAGCTACGGCCTGCTGACGGAATTGAATACGCGCCCGCGAACGACGTATTTAGCCGGCTTGCGCAACCCGAACCCGGAGCTGGAAGCATAGGCTTTTGGAGTGCGGGAGCGAAGCTCCCGCTTTGTTTTCAATGTAGCGAACCGCCAACCCAGCGGCAGCAGTTTTGTATAAGCGCGTGAGTTCGGCGGCTCTTGGCCGCGATAACCAGCGATGGCTGACCACAGCGAAAACGTGATGCAAACAGCGACCAGCGCCGCGCGCCGCGCGCCGGTGATCGCGCCGGGGCACACGTTCGCTACGGTCACCGACAAGATCAGCGCCATCGCGCTCACCACGCGCCCGCCCAAGACCTGGTGGATCGGCTTCCTGATTTCGTTCTTGCTGACGATGATGCTGCTGTATGCCATCACCTATCTGGTTTTCACCGGCGTCGGCATCTGGGGCATCAACATTCCGGTGGGCTGGGGCTTCGCGATCATCAATTTTGTGTGGTGGATCGGGATCGGGCATGCGGGCACGTTGATTTCCGCGATTCTGCTTTTGCTGCGGCAGCAGTGGCGTACCTCGATCAACCGGTTTGCGGAGGCCATGACGCTGTTTGCGGTGGCCTGCGCCGGAATATTTCCGCTGATTCACGTGGGCCGTCCGTGGTTCGCTTACTGGCTGGCGCCCTATCCGAACACCATGTCCATCTGGCCGCAATTCCGCAGCCCGCTGGTGTGGGACGTCTTCGCCATCAGCACCTATGCCACCGTATCGTTCCTCTTCTGGTTCGTCGGGCTGATTCCCGACTTTGCCACGCTGCGCGACCGCACCACCCACCGCTTTGCTCGCTCTGTTTACGGCATCCTCGCCATGGGCTGGCGCGGCTCGGCCATCCATTGGCATCGCTACGAAATGGCGTACCTGCTGCTGGCCGGCTTGGCGACGCCGCTGGTGGTGTCCGTACACAGCGTGGTGAGCCTGGACTTTGCGGTGAGCGTGCTGCCCGGATGGCACACCACGATCTTCCCGCCGTACTTCGTGGCGGGCGCGATTTTTTCCGGGTTCGCGATGGTGCTCACGCTGGCCATCCCGCTGCGCAAGTTTTATGGCTTGCAGGATTTCATCACGGAACGCCACCTGGACAACATGGCCAAGGTCATGCTGGCCACCGGGTTGATCGTGGCCTACGGCTACATGATGGAGACGTTTGTGGCGTGGTACAGCGGGGCGCAGTACGAGCAGTACATGATGATCAACCGCATGACCGGGCCGTACGCTGTTCAGTACTGGATGCTGATCCTGTGCAACATCGCCATCCCGCAGTTGCTGTGGCTGCGGCGCGTGCGCCTGAACACGGTAGTGCTGTGGTGCATCGCGATCGTGGTGAACATCGGAATGTGGCTCGAACGCTACATCATCGTGATCACCAGCCTGCACCGCGATTTTCTGCCGTCGTCGTGGGACATGTATTTCCCGACGGTCTGGGATTGGGCCACGTTTGTCGGCACCATCGGCCTGTTTTTGTGCCTGCTGTTTCTCTTCGTGCGCTTCCTGCCGGTGATTTCGATTTTCGAGATGCGCGCACTGGTGAGTGAAACGGATGAGGCGAGAGAGCACTCGCGCGGGGAAGGGAGCGAACGGTAATGGCTCTCGCGAGAACAACCCGGCCGCCGATTTACGGCTTACTCGCGGAGTTTGAAACTGCCGAGGGCCTGCGCGAAGCAACCGAACGCGCTTATGGCGCCGGCTTCCGCCGCATGGACGCTTACACGCCCTATCCGATTGAAGGGCTGGCGGAGGCGCTGGGCAAGCATCACACGCGGCTAGGATGGATCGTGCTGGCGGGAGGGCTGGCGGGCGCGCTAGGCGGCTACCTGATGCAGTATTGGATGGCGGCGGTGAGCTATCCGCTGAATATCGGCGGCAAGCCGCTGAATAGCTGGCAGGCGTTCATCCCGGTAGTGTTCGAGTGCACGATTCTGGCGGCGGCGTTTGCCGCAGTGCTGGGCATGCTGGGACTGAACGGCCTGCCGCAGCCGTATCATCCGGTTTTCAATGTGCCGCGGTTTGCGCTGGCGTCGCGCAACCGGTTTTTCCTGTGCATCGAGGCGCGCGACCCGAAGTTCCAGCGCGAGGGAACGCGCAAGCTGCTTGAGGAAGCGAGCCGTCACGAAGTGTACGACGTGCCGTGGTGAAGGTTGAACCAAGGCAAAAGTAAAAAGGTAAAAGTAAAAAGGCAGAAAGCAAAAAGTGAAAGTCCGGACACAAAGTGGAAACCGTACCGACGCTCAGGCGAAACGCACGTCGCCTCGCCGGCTTTTACCTTTTGCCTTTTTCCTTTTTACTTTTGCCTTGTCCGCTTGTCAGCAGGATATGGCGCAGCAACCGCGGGTGAAGCCGCTGTCGGCAAGCAGTTTTTTTGCGGATGGGCGCGGCTCGCGGCAGCCGGTGGAGGGTACGGTCGCGCGCGGTCATCTGCGGGAAGACGAGCATCTCTACACGGGAAAAGTGAACGGCGAGCTGGTCACCACGTTTCCCTTTGCCGTTACACGCGAGGTAGTCGAGCGCGGCCGCCAGCGCTTTAATATTTACTGCACGCCATGCCATGGATTTGCGGGCGAAGGCGACGGCATGATCGTGCGCCGCGGCTTCAAGCAGCCACCCTCGTATCACATCGAGCGCTTGCAGACCGCGCCCGCCGGCCATTTCTTCGACGTGATGAGCAGTGGCTTCGGCGCCATGCCGGACTACGCGGCGCAGGTGGCCGTGGAAGACCGCTGGACGATTGTGGCCTACATCCGCGCGCTGCAGTTGAGTCGCAACGCGACACTCGCGGATGTGCCGGCGAGCGAGCGGGAGAGACTCGAGCGATCAAAGGGCAGGCCATGAGCGCGGAATTCGCAGGTTGAAATGTGAAAGAGTGAAAAAGTTTAAGGGTTAAAGCGGCAAGAACGTTGGTCGGCCAATGGCGAGAGTCGTGTGGTGACGCTCAGCCAGAGAAAAGAATGAAAGAGAATCTCCATAGCGAGGCGAACTTGGAGCGGCTGGCGAAGCGTGCGCTGATGGTGGGTGGCGCGGCGCTGGCGCTCTGCGTGGTGGGAGCGCTGTTCGATCGCGACGCCTTCTTTCGCGCGTATCTGGTGGGCTTCATGCTCGTCGCGGCTGTGCCGCTGGGATGTCTGGCGCTGTTTATGCTACACAACATGTCGGGCGGCGGCTGGGGCTTTGTGATCCGTCGCATTCTGGAAGCAGGCTCGCGCACGTTTCCGGTATTGCTGCTGCTGTTTATTCCGCTGGCGTTCGGCATGCACGCGTTGTACGAGTGGTCGCACGACGACGTTGTGGCCGCGGACGCTTTACTCCAGCACAAGAGCGCGTATCTCAACCAGCCGTTTTTTCTGATTCGCGCGGCGATTTATTTCCTCACGTGGATTGTGCTGGCGCATTTCCTGAACCGCTGGTCGGCGCGGCAGGACGCGCATCCGGCGGAGGGCGCCAGCGTGATCCGCCGCATGCAGTATCTGAGCGGCGCGGGACTGGTGGTTTACGGGTTGACGATGACATTCGCCGCCGTGGATTGGGTAATGTCGCTCGAGCCGCACTGGTTCTCGACCATCTATGGCCTCAAGTTCATCGTTGGGCAGAGCTTGACGGCGCTGTGCTTCAGCGTGCTGGTTCTCCGCGTGCTCTCGCGCGATGAGCCGCTGGCGGGCATCGTGCGGCCGTCGCACTTTCAGGACCTCGGCAACCTGATCCTCACGTTCGTGGTGCTGTGGGCCTACATCGCCTATTCGCAATATCTGATCATCTGGTCGGGGAACTTGCCGGAAGAGAATGTTTGGTATTTGCGGCGCACCGGAGGCGGATGGCAGCTCCTCGCGCTTTTTCTGATTGCGTTCCACTTCGCTGTGCCGTTCCTGATTTTGCTGTCGCGCAAGATCAAGCGGCAGCGCGAGACGCTGTCACGCCTGGCGCTGGCGCTGCTGGTGATGCGGCTCCTGGATTTGATTTGGCTGATCAAGCCGGCGTTCACTCACCCGGGCGAAGGCGGAGCCGTCACCCCGCACTTTGCCGTGCACTGGCTGGATTTCGCAGCGCCGCTGGCGCTCGGCGGCATCTGGCTGTGGGCATTCCTGCGGGAATTGCAGAAGCGGCCGCTGGTGCCGGCGGGCGACCCAAGATTGCAGGAGGTGCTGGCGCATGCCCCCAGCCATTGAGCGACCGCGAGATCTGCCGCCGGGTTATGAGCGGTCTGACGCGGAACCGCGCTACTTGATGATTTTTGCCGGTGGGCTGGTGGTGTTGGTGCTGGTGGCGATGTTTGCGATGTACCTGGTGTTCGTGTACCTGGAGGAAGGTTTCATGGCCAGCGACCCGGCGCCTTCGCCGCTGACGGCGGAGTTGCCGCAGGATCCGCCCGACCCGCGCCTGCAAGTGCAGCCTGCGGCGGACTTGCAGCAGATTCGCGCGGATGAGCAGGAAAGATTGAATTCCTATGGCTGGGTGGAGCCGAATGCCGGCGTGGTGCGCATTCCCATCGAACGCGCCATGGAGTTGCTGCTGCAACGAGGCTTGCCCGCGCGGGAAGAAGTAAAAAGGCAAAAGTAAAAAGGCAAAAGGGACGTGGAAACACGAGTGAGCAAGAGGATCAAGGCAGACCGAGACAGCACGTTGGCACTCGCGTTTTTTCCCCTTTGCCTTTCCCTTTTCCCTTTACCTCATCATCTTTGGCAAGAAGAGGGAAGTAGCGAAAATTCTAAAAGAAAAACGAAAATACCACTGAGCGAAAGGGTCGCGTGAGGATGGAAGGCAAAATGGAACGAGGGAGAAGGTCGCGCAGACACGTTAGAAATCGCCTGCGTATCGCCCTGTCACTATTTTCCATTTTCTATTTTCCATTTTCATCTTTCTTACGGGCAGCGAGCGACCCACCGGGACCCATGACGCCGGCGGAAGTAATCCGTGAAGTGGGCTTCGAGCAGAAGCTGGAGACCCAGTTGCCCCTGGAGGTGAAATTCCGCGACGAAGCCGGCCGCGAAGTTGCGCTGCGGGAATACTTCGGCAAACGGCCGGTGGTGCTCGCGCTGGTGTATTACGAGTGCCCGATGCTGTGCAACATGATCCTGAACGGCATCACCAGCAGCTTGAAAGTAGTGAACCTCGATGCGGGCGTCGATTTCGACGTGGTGGCCGTGAGCTTTGATCCGCGCGAGACGCCGGAGCTGGCCGCAGCGAAAAAAGCGCAGTACGTGAGAGATTACGGGCGCGCGGGCTCGGCCGCAGGCTGGCATTTTCTGACGGGCGATGAAGAGTCCATCCGGCGGCTAACGCAGGCGGTCGGGTTCAAGTATTTCTGGGATGAAGGGTCGCAACAGTTCGCGCACGCCAGCGGGGTGATGGTGGCCACGCCGCAGGGCAAACTCTCGCGCTATTTCTACGGCATCGAGTACGCGCCGCGCGACATGCGGCTGGGGCTGGTGGAAGCTTCAGCGGGACGCATTGGCTCGCCAGTGGACGCCATTCTGCTCTACTGCTTCCACTACGATCCGGTCACCGGCAAGTACGGGCTGGTGATCATGAACGTGATGCGGCTGGCAGGCATCGCCACCGTGCTGCTGCTGGCCGGCTTTATTGTGGTGATGTTGCGGCGCGAGCGGCGGCAGCGCCGCAGCGCTTTGCGTGCGGGCATGGAAAGGACCTGAGCGGCCACGATGTGGACTGACTTTCCACTTTTCCCGGAGCAGGCTTCGACGTTCGCGAAGTCCGTGGACACTTTGTATTTCGTTCTGGTGGGCGTGAGCTTGTTTTTCACGGTGCTGATCTTCACGCTGGTGTTTTATTTCGCAGTGAAATACCGGCGGCGCTCGGAAATGGATGTGCCCAAGCCGACGGCGGAGGGCGCCATCGTGCTGGAGATAGGCTGGTCGGTGCTGCCGCTGATCATTGTGATGAT
>JBOGNS010000141.1:0-2471 GCA_050747305.1 Candidatus Acidiferrales bacterium
CGGGCAGCGCGGCTCGAAAGCGCAGCCGGGCGGCAGCGCGTCGAGCCGGGGCACCGTGCCGGCGATGGGCTCGAGCGTGCGGCTGGCGAGACGCGGCGCCGCCCGGAGTAACCCTTGCGTGTAAGGATGCAACGGTGCGCGCAGCACGCGGTCTGACGGGCCAAGCTCGACAATGCGCCCCGCGTACATCACCGCGATGCGCTCGGCAATTTGCGCGGCTACGCCGAGGTCGTGCGTGATGAAAAGCAGCGCCATACCCAGTTCAGCGCGCAGCCGCGCCAGCAGGTCGAGGATCTGCTTTTGCACTGTGACGTCGAGCGCAGTGGTTGGCTCGTCGGCAATCAGCAGGCGCGGGCCGGTGCTGCCGTTCTGCCCCAGGCCACTCGCCAGCGCCATGGCGATCATGGCGCGCTGCCGCAAGCCGCCGGAAAGCTGATGCGGATATTGCCGCTCGCGCGATTCCGGCTCGGGCACCGCAGCGCGAGCCAGCGCTGCGACGGCGCGCTTGCGGACTTCGCCGCGCGCGAGGCCGCGATGATGAACGCGCACCGCTTCTGCGATTTGCGCGCCGACGCGCATCACCGGGTTGAGCGCGGTCATCGGCTCCTGAAAGATCATCGCGATTTCGCGGCCGCGCAAGGGACGCATTTGCTCATCGCTGAGTGTCGTGAGGTTGACCGCGGCCTCGGCGCCGGGGGCCGGTGATGCTGGCGATGTAGCGTCGGCCTGTAGGCCGGCATCTGCGGGTGCGGCATTTGCGGGCGAATGTGCCGGCCTACAGCCCGGCGCGACACTCGCAAAACAGGCTTCGCCGCTGACACGCGCGCCGGGCGGCAGCAGTCCCATCAGCGCGAGCGCGAGCATGGTCTTGCCGCTGCCCGATTCGCCCACCAGCGCGACCGCTTCACCGGCTGCGAGCACAAGCGCAACGTCGTTGACCGGGCGAATCCAGCCGGCGGGTGTGGGCAGCTCGACGGTGAGTCCGCGAATGTCGAGCAGGGGGGATGCGATGGTGGTTGCTGGGGCCATCCCGGCCATCTTAGAAGCGAAACTCGAAATTCGATACTCGAAATTTGCTAGCGGTCGAACCGCGATTGTATGCGCGCGCTTCGCTGAGAAAAAGCGGCGTCGAGCCGCCGCACTCCGAAAGCTGCGCTTCGCGCAGCGTTTTTGGCGCAAACGCGGGAGCAGCGCTTCTTACGCGCCTCCGCTTTCGTTTGCGCGAAACAGCTAGGAGTGGCTGTGCTACCGGCGGGCGCGAGGGATCATGAGCTTGAGCGCGGAATGGGTGGCCGAGAAGCTCATCACTTTTACGTCGACGAGGCCGACGGCGAGGGCTGCGGCGCGCACGTGGTCTTCTTTAATGTGCGGCTGGCCTTTGGGCCACACCACCCAGATGGCGCCGGCGGGCTGGATGGATTTTTGCAGTGCGCGCAGCGGCTGTAGACCGGATCGATCCTCGACGCCGACCAGGATGAAGTCGGAGCCAGCTGCCGGCTTGCCATCTGAAACCTTTCCGGCGCGGCCTTCGATTTCTTTCCAGAAAGATTTGTCGTCGATGTGCAGCACAGAGACGAGCGAGTCCGGCTTGATTCCAAGCTTCTCGATGCGGCTGCGCGGGTAGCGAATCTTCAGCGACCACTTCTCCGCGGCGGCGCCCAGGTCGAATGTAGCCTCGCCGGCGGACCACTTCACGGTGAGCACGCCGCGCCGCGCATCGGCCGACCTGATCTGCGCGAAGGGAATCTTCAGGTGCAAAGCGCCCACATCGGCGCGAAAGTAAAGGATTTTTTCTTCGAGGCGCGCGAGCCCGGCCACCGATTTCCTGGCGTGCCGCACAGTACAATTCGCTTCGAGTCCCATTCCACCCCTCGGCCCGTTTTTGTTGCCGATGATACTCCATTTCTCCGATCCTTCATTTCTTCATTCCTTGAGTTCGTCATTCCAGTACAATCGCAGGATTGTTGTGTTGGCGGCCTGCCCTTGCGGCGCCCGCCGGAGGCGGGCTGCATCGGAATGGAGACCACCTGGCACAGCGGCGTGCAATGGCGGGCGTTATTCGCGCGGCCGGGCTTCCGTTTCCTTTTCGCGGCGATGTTCATTTCGTTGTTCGGCACTGGGATGAACTACGCCGGCGTGACCTGGTACATCCTCGAGCAAACCAACTCCACTGTCAGCGTAAGCCTGATGATTGTGCTGGTGACGCTGCCCGGGCTGGTGGTGCCGCCGTTTGGCGGGGTGCTGATTGACCGCGTGGACCGGCGCTATCTGGGCATGGTGCTCGACGTGGTGCGCGGGCTGCTGGTACTGAGCACGTCGGGGCTGCTCTTCTGGGGCGTTGCGGAACTATGGCACGTCTACGGCATGATCACGCTGCTGGGAATGGGCGCGGCGATTTACTGGTCCACAATGAACGCGCTATTGCAGGAGGTGGTGCTCGAGGAAAACGACGAGGGCGTCGAGCGCGGCCG
>JBOGNS010000142.1:0-1554 GCA_050747305.1 Candidatus Acidiferrales bacterium
GAGGGGAACTCATCGCGCGCCACGCGCCACACTTCCTTGCCGTCCTTCAGGCTGTAGGCGGCGATGAAGGAGTCTTTGTCTTTGTCCGCTTGAATGATCACCGTGTCGCGATAAATCACCGGAGAAGTCCCTGTGCCGTACACTTGGTCGGGATCGAAGTAAAGCGCCGTGTTGATGGCGCCCATCTCGCGCTTCCACAGCAGATTGCCTTCGAGGTCGTAGGCGTAAAGCCCTTCCGTGCCGAAGTAGGCGACCACCACTTTGCCGTTGGTCACCGGCGTGGACGATGCCTGGCTCGACTTCGGATGCCGCTTCGAGCGCGGCACGCCTTTGTGCGCCGTGCGCTCCCACGCCACGTCGCCGGTCTTGCGATCCAGCGCGTACAGCCGCCACTCGAAATCGCCTGCATCAGCCACCGTCATGCCTCGCGCGCGCGGATTCACTCCGCCTTCTCCGGTTGCGCTTACCGCCGTGGTCACAAACACCAGATCGCCCCACACGATCGGCCCCGAATGGCCAAAGCCGGGAATTTCGCGCTTCCACCGAATATTTTCGCCGCTCTCTACATCCCACTTTGATGGAATGGCCGGCCCCTCGGCCACGCCGGAGGAGTTGTTGCCGCGAAATGCCGGCCAGTTCTGCGCCGCAGCCGCGCCCGTCATCACCAGCGCTGCCGCGAGTGCCATCGCCGCAATCATCCGGTTGGTTCGTGCGCCGGGTGTGTTCATTTACTTTCTCCCTTGCGCGTCAACTTTTCAGCATTACCCGGCCGCGCCATGGTTACCCGCTCAAATTTTCCGCGCGTGCCATCGAATCGGAAGGTCATGATCGGAAATTCTGAACGGAATAGAAGGTCGCTACTCACGGGCACCAACTCCTCCTCGAAAAACGCATCGAAGCCGGAGCCACCCGAGCCAATCAATTTGCCGTCGCGCACGACAATCTCCAGTTCCAATTGCAACGACCCCTTAAACATTCCCGCAAAGCGCGCCAGTTCCTCTGGCTTGAGGACGGGCGGAGCCTGTGCGCCCGCTTTCTCCAGCGTGGCCAGGATATCGTCACGCTTGGTGTTTTTTGCGATCTGCCAGGCGCGCGCCAGCTCCGCGGGTGTCGATTTGCTTTGCAGTGCGCGCTCCACCAGCGCCGGCTGATTGCGGAAGACGCCGAACAGCAGCGCCACGTCCATGTCTTCCGTGCTGCGCGGGAGCAGAAATTCCACCACTTTGCTTTGCCCGAACATGATGGCGTAGCCCAGCGGTGTCAATTGGTAGGAGTCGTCGCGCAGGTCGAGCCGCGCGCCGCGCTCGACCAGGAGTTTTGCCACTGCCACCTGATCGCGGAGGGCGGCAGCGGCCAGCGGCGTCATGCCGGCATCGAAGCGCGTGTCCACGTTCACTCCGGCATCGAGCATTTCGCGCACTTTGGCCACGTCGCCATTGCGGCACGCCGCCCAATATTCAGCGAGCCGCGCATCCTGCGCCCGCGTTGGCAGTGTCCCGCTGAGCGCAGCCAGTGCTGCGAGCGCGCACAAAAGCGCTGTTATCACCCGTGAAT
>JBOGNS010000143.1:0-2979 GCA_050747305.1 Candidatus Acidiferrales bacterium
GGCAACGTCCGCGAACTGAAAAACGCCATCGAGCGCGCGCTGGTCTTCGCCCAGCGCGACGAGCTAGCGCCCGCCGACTTTCCCGACGCCGTCCGCGCCGCCGTCACCGCCGCCGCGCCCGATGGCGCCGGCCTGCGCTCGCTCGAAGAAATCGACCGCGAAGCCATCCGCGCCACGCTCGAAGCCACGCGCTACAAGATCGCCCGCTCCGCCGAAATCCTCGGCATCAGCCGCAAGACCCTGCTCGAGAAACGCAAGAAATACGGGCTGGACTGACGTGAACACGGAGAATAGAAAAGAGAAAATAGAAAAGAGAAAATAGAAAAGAGGTTTGTACGGTGTCGCCGAGGTTTCATATGGCGGTCCGCTTTTCTCTTTTCTCTTTTCTCTTTTCTGCTTCCATGAAGATTCGGCTGGTGATGCTCGGCAAGACGCGCCGCGCGGAACTGCGCGCGCTGCTCGACGACTACGTCGCGCGCATCCGCCGCTTCGCGCCGGTCGAAATCAACGAGTTGCGCGAAGCCACGCCCGCCGCGCTGCGCAAACTCAAAGTAGACTCTGCAGCGACCTGGGTGCTGCTCGAGGCCGCAGGCCAGCCGCATACTTCGCAGCAATTCGCGCGCTGGCTGGGCAACCTGCGTGACCGCGGCACGCGCGAACTGGTCTTCCTGTGCGGCGACGACTTTGGCTTCCCCGACCAAGTCGCGAGCGCAGCCACCATCAAGCTTTCACTCTCGCCGCTCACCATGCCGCACGATTTCGCCCGTGTCGTGCTCGCCGAGCAAATCTACCGCGCCTTCGCCATTCTCGCCGGCCATCCCTACCCCAAGTAGCGCCGACGAGCGTGAAAAGGGTGCAAGGGTTAAAGGGTTAAAGAGATTTGACAAGTTTCTTTAACCTTTTTAACGCTTTCACTCCTTCACGTCCGCGGCCGGTTGTGCCTGTACGCTTCCTCGGGTACTCATTCGGTAACGGGCGTCCACGCGATTCTGGCAATCACGCGCCCGCGCCTGTACGATGGACATTCCGCTGCCGCTCCCGTCCGCGGTGCATGACAAGCGCCGGTGGGACGCTGCGCCGGCTTGCTCACGCTCGCGCACAGGCGGAAAGCCTGTGCCACTGGGACACCGGGACGGCTGCATCAAATCGGAGGTCCGTAATGTCAGGGAACCGACTTTCCCTTTGGCGAAAACTTGCCGCCGTGAGCGCCGCGGCCGCCTTGCTGCTTGGCCCGGCATGGCCGCAGCCCGCCCGCCCCGATGCCATCGGGGCCCGCGCGCAGCAATCCGCGTCGGCATCAGCGCCGCAAACGCCGCGCCCGCCGGGCGCCGGCATTCAGACCATCGAAGTCACGGACCCGGGCGGACAGATCCTCAGCTTCCGCCATCTCGCCGGCGCCACCGAAGTGGAGATGCGCGGCACGCGCTTGCAGCCCGGCGCCGCCACGCGCATGAAGGTGCAGAGCCGCCCCGGCTTTCTCGAGATCGACATCAACCGCGCCGCCATCACCGGGCTCGAGCGCGCCTCGCGCTTCGGCCGCGATTTCCTCACCTACGTTTTGTGGGCCGTGTCCGTAGATGGCGAGCCGCAGAACCTCGGCGAAATTACGTTTGACGCCACCGGGCCAGTCAGCGTCAACGTCACCACGCCCTACCAAACTTTCTGGATGATGGTAACCGCCGAGCCGGACTTTGCCGTCAACGACCCCAGCCCCAAAGTGGTGCTCTACAGCGTCAACCAGAACGAGACTATCACCTCGAACAAAGCGCAACCGATTCCCGGCAAGCTGCTCTACCACACTTATTACACGCAGTATGAGAGCGGCCCGGGCTTGCCCACCGGCGGCGTGCCTAACGAGCTGCTGCAAGCGCGCAAAGCCGTCGAACTGGCGTCGCGCTCCGGCGTGCTCGCGCAGCCCACGCCGCAAGGTGAAGACCCGCTGCCCGACGAAGCGCGCACGCGGCAGACCCTCGAACTCGCGCGCCAGTATCTGAAGCAGGCCGAGGCGCACTACACTGCCGGCGGGCAGCGCGCCGCCGCTATCCAGGACGCGCGCACCGCCGCGCAAATCGCTGAAAACGCCCGCGCGCTCGCGCTGGGCGCCGCCGGCGGTCTTTACGCGCGCCAACTCGAACGCGACCTCACCCGTGCCCGCGACGATGCCGCCGCCGCCGATGCCCGCGCGCGCCAGTGCGAGCAGCAAATCGCCGAGCTCCAGCAGCGCCTCCGCACCATGGAAGCCGCCGGCGCGGCCACATCCGGTGAAATGCAGCGCCTGCGCGATCAACTGGCCGCACTCGAGGCTGCTTTCAAAGCCTCCATCACCGATCTGGAAGCCAGCCGCGCCCGCCTGCGCGACGAACGCGAAAAAATCTGCGGTGAACTGCAGCGCCAGCTCGCGCGCCTCGGTCAGTTGAGCGATCAAGGCGGCAACATGGCCCTCACGCTGGCCTCCGACATTCTCTTCGATTTCAACAGCGCCGCGCTGCGCCCCGAAGCCCGCGAAAGCCTGGCCAAGGTCGCCACCATTCGCACCCTGCTGTTCCCCGGCGCTTTGGTGCGCTACGAAGGCCACACCGATCGCGTCGGCGACGACGATTACAACCAATGGCTCTCCGAGCAGCGCGCGCTCTCCGTCTATCGCTACTTCCTCGAAGAGACGCGCGCGCTGGCCGCCGACCCCAATCAGCAGCAGACCGCGCAACACTTGCTCGGCGTGGTGGACGAGCTTGCTAGGACGAACCACACCGCCGCGCGCCGCAATCCCGCTGCGCGCCGGCAGCTTCTCTCGCAGATTGGCGACGCCGTGGTGGGGATGGGCGAGCGCCAGCCCGTCGAAAACACCGAGGGCCCCAGCGAGCGCAACCGGCGCGTGGTGTTGCTGTTCCCGCCGGCCGCCGCGGGCGAAGCCTCCTCGCTTTGCCAAGGCTCACCCGCACAATCCGCAGCCGCGCCGCGGATGTAGCGGCGACCTTTAGG
>JBOGNS010000144.1:0-6664 GCA_050747305.1 Candidatus Acidiferrales bacterium
GGCCAGTGCCGGCGCGCCGTCCACACTTCATCAAGCCAAGGAGTGCGAATCGTTCGCGATTGGCGACCAACAGCGACACTACAGCGCCGCAGCGCACCTGCCTTGCAAAGTGCCGGGCGCCTGGTGCTGACGTGCGTTGCGGGTCCTAACGCAGGGCCATCAGCTTACGCAGGCCGCGTTCAATCCGCTCCATGTCGCGCGAGAAGCTGGCCACCACATCGGCGGCCGAGAGTGTGAGTGTAAGTTCTGCGGATGGGTTCAATGCACGTGCGGTGCTGAGAGCCGTTATCGAAGTCCCCGAGTCCTGAGCAATCAAGATTCCATTCACGTTTCGTAAAGTCCTTTCGAAGGTCTGGGCGAGCGAAAGAGTACACACCCGCAGCCACCCTGGCAAATGAATATTGTGTTACAACCCGCCGCGCCCTGCCGCCGCGCCACTTAACCCTTATTCTACAATGCAGTAGTCCGAAGCACCACGCCAGCCGCCACCAACCGAACGCGCCAGCGAGCCTCAGGTGCTTAGAGGCGCCGCGTGGCTGGTGGGATGCCCGGCCTTCGTCGAACTACCCGGAGCCGACTGTTGATGCCGCCTCCATCCGCTGAGCGCTGCACCTCCGCAGACGGGCCCGCGCGCTTACTGCCTGAATTTTGATTGAGACTCTCAACAGGATGCTCTAAGCTAGTGGTCGGCGTGAACGGGCGCCACCGTGTCCGCGGGAAGGGCTGAGCCCACCTTTCGTGATGTCTCTCTACAACTCGCCGTGACGCCTCTTTTCCGCCCGTGACGCGGACGCCGGGCATGTTGAAAGGAGGTCGTCGCCTGATGCCGAATTCCCAACCGGAAGCACCCACACGCTCCCTGCCTGAGAAAGCCAATCTGGAGCAACTCAAGAAACAGGCCAAGGACTTGCTTGCCGCGTTCCGTGCTGCAGAGCCTTCGGCCGTGGCCGAAGTGCGCCGCTACGAGCAATCTCCCGGTCCCGCGCGGTTCGCGCTGCATGATGCGCAACGCGTGCTGGCTCGCGCCTATGGCTTCGAGAGCTGGCCGAAGCTGAAAGCACACGTGAGCCGCGCCAGCGTCACGCGTTTGGCGGAGGCGGTGCGCCGCGGCGATGTGCAGCAAGTGCGCTCAATGCTTCGCCAGCGCCCGGAACTGGTCAATGTGGAACTGGCGGAAAGCGACGAGCGCCGCCCGCTGCATCACGCCGTGCTGGCGCGCAACGTGGAGATGGTTCGCCTGTTGATGCGGGAAGGCGCCGATGCGCGCAAGGGCGTCTACCCGCATCGCGACGCCACCGTCGCCCACACCATCGCGCTGGAGCGCGGCTACCAGGACATCGTCGCCGTGATTGAGCAGGAAGAGCGGCACCGCCGCGAAGCAATGAGCTGCCCCAACGTAACCGTCACATCGGTGCAGGAAGAAATCAACGATGCGATCCGCAACGGCGATAATGCCACCGCCAAACGCCTGCTCGAGGCGGACGAATCGCTGCTGCGCGCGTGCGACCTCGACGGCGGCACGCCGCTGCACGTCGCCGCGCAAGCGGCAAACCAGGAGATGGTCGCTTGGATGCTGGCGCGGCGCGTGAACGTGCGCAAGGCAGACAACAGAGGCCTCACGCCGCTCGACCGCGCAGCACTGGGAGTTGATCCGCGCAACGATCGGGCCGCGCGCTTCCCCGCCGTCGCGAAGCTGCTGCTCGCGCGCGGCGCAGAAATGAACTTGCGTGCAGCGGTGGCGCTGGGCGAGGCGGCGCGCGCCCGCGAAATTGTCGCGGACGATCCCAGCGTGCTGCGCCGTACCGACGATTGGATCCGGGGCGGGCCGCTCGCGCTTGCCGTCCGGCACGGGCAAATCGAAATGGTACGGCTGCTGCTCGACCTTGGCGCCGACGTGGATGAGCGCACAACCCTGGATCTGGAGGAGACCGTTCCCACCTGGGGCGAGCCACTGTGGTATGCCGCGTGCGCCGGCCGTCGCGACATTGCCGAACTGCTGCTTGACCGTGGCGCCGACCCAAACGCGAACGTGTACGCTTCGGGATGGCCGCTCGACCACGCCTACGCGCGGAAAGACGAAGCGCTCAAACAATTGCTGATTTCGCGCGGCGCAAAGCCGCAGCCCTGGACTGTCGCCAGCGCGCAGGAAGCGGAGACAGCTCGGCAAATGCTCGCGGCCGATTCGAGTGAAGAGCTGGCAAAGGAGTTCGCGTGGTGCGCAGCGCACCACGGCTGCCCGGGAATCCTCGAGCTGGCGCTATCGCGGCTGGCGTGGGACGCAACCGATCCGCGCTGGCACTGGGTGCTGATTCAGCCGAGCCGCGGCTGCCTCGGCGACGATCGCGCAGACCGCGAAGGCTTCTTCGAATGTATGCGCATGTTGCTGGACCATGGGGTTGACCCCAACGTGTCCAGCCGCTTCGGTCAAACCACGCTGCACTTCGTCGCAGCTTACACTCCCATCGGCGGAGCGCGGGACGAGAGGGAACGCGCACGCTTCGCCGAAATGCTGCTCGATGCCGGTGCGCGGCTCGACGTGCGCGACGAAATGCTGCGATCCACACCGCTGGGCTGGGCAGCCCGCTGGGGCCGGCGCGAAATGGCGGAGTTGCTGCTGGCACGCGGCGCGCCAGCCACTGAACCCGACGCGGAGCCGTGGGCTACACCACTGGCATGGGCAACCAAGCGCGGGCACACGCAGGTCGCGAAGCTGCTGCGCAGCGGCTGCCTCTAGCAGCTAGTTGGAGGCGATCACTTTCTGTCTGGGAAGATCGGCAGTGCAGAGGGCGCCGGGCTGTAATCCATGTCCAGGCCGAGTTGGAGCTTGGCCGCTTCGGACATGCGCCCGGCATGCCACGGCGGGTCGAAGACCACCTCCACCTGGACCTCCTTCACGTTGGGAAGGCGAGCGAGTTTGTTTTCGACGTCAGCCTTGAGCACATTGGCCATCCCGCAACCGGGCGCGGTCATGGACATCTGGATTTCGATCTTGTACTCCCTGTGGTCCAGCGGCCTGATCTTGCAGGAGTAGATCAAGCCCAAATCCACAATGTTGATCGGAATCTCGGGGTCGTAAATGGATTTAAGTTGATCCCACACCTTCTGCTCGCTGAAGCCCGCCTCCGCTTCCGTCGCGGATTGCTCCGCGACCGGAGCCGCGAGCCCCAGGGCATCGGCATCTCCGGCGTCCACGCGGTACATGCGCCCGCGATCCGTGCTCACCGTGTAGCTGCCGCCTAAAGACTGCATGATCCTCACGGTGGCGCCGCGAGGAAGGGTGTGGCGAACGCCGCTGGGGACTTCGATAGCCTCGCAATCTCGGTTCAGCGTGATTGGCTCGCTGGCGCGCATGGTGCTTAAAGTCAAAAGTCAAAAGGAAAAAAGGAAAAAGAGCGCTGCCCGTTTTGCCTGGGTTGTTCCTTTTTTGCCCTTTGCCTTTTTTCTTTTCTTTTTTCCTTTTTCCTTTTTACTTTTTACCCTCGACCCGGACTATTCCGTCGAGACGGGTTGCTGCCGCTCTTCCAGCGCGGCCTGGAGCGTGTGCCAAGCCAGCGTGGCGCACTTCACCCGCACCGGAAATTCACGAACACCCGAGAAAACTGCCAGCTTGCCCAGCTTGGCTGCCGCGCCATTGCCGGATGGCTGGCCCGTCAGCAGGCTATGAAACTGGCGAAACAGCTCCTCCGCCTCCGCCCGGGACTTGCCCTTCAAACTCTGGGTCATGAGCGACGCGGATGCCTTGGAGATGGCGCACCCGGATCCCTGGAAGCTGATGTCGCGAATCGCGTCGCCCTCCAGGTCCAGGTACACGGTGATGTGATCGCCGCACAGCGGGTTGTGTCCTTCTGCCTTGTGGTTGGCAGCCGCCAGCGCGCGGTAATTGCGCGGCGCCTTGCTGTGCTCCAGGATCAATTCCTGATACAGATCGCGGAGATCCGCCATTACGCGAAAACCTCCCGTACTTTCTGGATGCCGGCTACCAGCGCGTCCACCTCTTCGCGCGTGTTATAAAGAGCGAACGAGGCGCGCGCTGTGGCCGGCACACCGAAGCGCTGCATCACCGGCTGCGCGCAGTGATGCCCGGTGCGGATGGCAATACCTTCGCGGTCGAGAATGGTTCCTACGTCGTGCGGGTGGATTCCCTCCAGCACGAAAGAAAGCACCCCAGCCTTTTCCGCGGCGGTACCGATCACGCGAACATCGGGCATTGCTCCGAGCGCGGCGGTGGCATACGTCAGCAGGTCGGTTTCGTGGGCGGCGATTTCGTCTATCCCCAGACGATGCACATAATCGAGCGCGGCGGCCAGGCCGATGGCGCCCGCAACGTTGGGCGTGCCGGCCTCGAATTTGTACGGCAGCTTGTTGTAAGTGGTTTTCTCGAACGTAACCGAGCTGATCATGTCCCCGCCGCCTTGATATGGCGGCATGGCATCGAGCGTTGCGGACTTCCCGTAAAGCACTCCAATCCCTGTGGGGCCAAACACTTTGTGGCCGGAGAAGGCGTAGAAATCGCAATCCAGCGCTTGCACGTCAATCCCCAGATGCGACGCTGCCTGCGCGCCGTCAATCAATACAGGAATGTTCCGGCGGTGCGCCATCTCCACGATCCGCTGCACCGGATTGATCGTGCCCAGCGCATTGGACACGTGGGTCACGGCAACCATCTTCGTTCGCGGCCCCAAGAGCCGCTCGAATTCCTCGAGCAGCAGCTCACCGCGGTCGCTGATGGGCACAACGCGCAACTTCGCCCCTGTTTGTTCGCACAAGATTTGCCACGGTACGATGTTGGAGTGATGCTCGATGGTGGTGATCAGCACTTCGTCGCCCGCGCCCACGTGCGTGCGGCCGTAGGTCTGCGCCACCAGGTTGATGGCCTCGGTTGCCCCGCGCACGAACACGATTTCACTCGGGCTGGCGGCCTTCAGGAAATGCTGCACCGTGCCCCGCGCCTTCTCGTGCTCCTCAGTGGCGTGCTCGGAAAGGAAGTGCACGCCGCGGTGGATATTGGCATTGCCTTCCTCGTAGTAGCGCGCAATCGCATCAATCACCGCCTGCGGCTTCTGTGAGGTCGCCGCGTTATCCAGATAGACCAGCGGCCGCCCGCGCACTTGCCGTCGCAGGATCGGGAAATCGCGGCGCACGCGCTCCACGTCGAACTTGGCCACCGGCCGATCCGTAGCATGGAACTCTTCCCGCAACTGTTTGGTGACAGTGGTCATTCGACCTCCTCCCATCGCCTCCCGCCATCTTCGCCGGAGGCTGGCGCCTTCGTACCGGGCGGCGCAGCCACGCGCAGCAGAGACTGATTGACGAGTGCTCCTACATATTCCCGGGCGATTCCTTCCCTCATTCGATCCAGGCATTCACTGGCAAACGCTACAAGCAAGAGTTTACGCGCAGCGGCTTCATCCAGGCCGCGCGAGCGCAAGTAGAAGAGAGCATCCTCCTCGATTTGGCCGATGGTGGCGCCGTGCGTGCACTTGACGTCGTCGGCGTAGATTTCCAGTTGCGGCTTGGTATCGATTTGCGCGTCGTCGGAGAGCAGCAAGTTGCGGTTGGTCTGCTTGGCATCGGTTTTCTGCGCGTCCTTGTGCACGATGATGCGGCCGTGGAAAACGCCATGCGCGCGCCCATCGAGGATGCCGTTATAAAACTGACGGCTCGCGCAGTGCGGGCTGGCATGCTCCACGCGCATGTAGTTGTCCAGGTGCTGGCGCCCGTTTCCGACAAAGAGTCCGTTGATCAGGCATTCTCCGCCTTCGCCCGCCAGCACGGGGTGCACGTTGTTGCGCACCAGAGCGCCGCCCAGCAGGATGGAGTGCGAGGCCACATTGGCCGCTCGCCCCTGCTGAATGCGCAAGGTAGAAATGTTGAAAGCCTCTGTGTGCTCGCGCTCGATCAAGTAGTGCGAAAGCACGGCGCGGTCGCCGGCGACCAGTTCCGTGACCGCGTTGCAGAAGACTGTGCCGCCATCCAGCGACACGTAATCCTCAATGATCGCGGCCTGGCTGCCTTCCTCGCCCACGACCAGGTTGCGTGGGTGGCTCATGCTTGCAGCGCCATCCCCCACGGAGATGAACAGCAGGTGAATAGGGGCCTCCAGCACCGTGCCGCGGGGAAGGTACACATACGCGCCATCCTCGGCAAAGGCTGTGTTCAAGGCACAGAAGGCGTCCCGGCGGACGTCAAGATAGGCGCCCAGATGGCGCTCAACCGCTTCGGGATTCTCGATGAGCTGCGCGCCCATGCCGCTCACGCGCACTCCCGGCGGCAGTCCCTCCACGCGGGACAGTTCGGGTGCGAGCCGGCCGTTCACAAATACAAGCCGGCAGACGGCGCCTTCCATCCGCCAAGCTTCCAGTTGTGACGGCGCAGGCAGCGCGGCATGGCCGGCCAGTTGGAACGGCGTCTGCGCAATCGCCGCGACGCTGGTGAACCGCCAGTCTTCATCGCGTGGCGTCGGGAAGCCGGCCTCACAAAAGCGTGCAAACGAATCGCGCCGCAATTTTTGCAGCCACGGCAGGTCTCGGCCGGCGGCGGCCTTCTCGAACTCGCTGAAGCTCGCTAGATAAGTTTCCAACTGCTGAGTCGCCGCAATCACGCTCTCTTCTCCGTTTTCCCTTTTTCCCTAGGATGCGTCTCTGCTGTAGCGGCGACCTTTAGG
>JBOGNS010000145.1:0-3189 GCA_050747305.1 Candidatus Acidiferrales bacterium
CTGGACCACCAACGATTTGCGCGTCGCCATCCACATCGAAACCGGCGAAGACCCGCAGGATTTTTTTCGCCAGTGGCTCAATCAACCAGACATCCCTGCCAGCTTCCGCACAAAACACGGGAAAACAGCAACCGGCCGTTAACCGAGCATGGACTGCAATCTTCAGCGGGGCGACGAATTCGCTGTCCTCTGTGTTAATCTCCGTTCCTCTGCGGTTGAATCTTTTTCCGACGGGAGCGACATGAAGCAGGCAATCAGCACCGACCGCGGGCCCAGCGCCATCGGCCCTTACTCGCAAGCCATCAAAGCCAACGGCTTCCTCTTTGTTTCCGGGCAGATTCCGCTTGACCCAGCCAGCGGGAAACTCATCGATGGCGACGTCCGCAAGCAAACCGAGCGCGTGCTGGAAAATCTGAAAGGTATCGTGGAAGCGGCCGGGAGCGCGCTGGACCGCGTGGTGAAGACGACGGTCTATCTCAAGGACATCGGCGATTTCGCTGCGATGAACGAAACCTATGCGCGCTACTTTGCATCCAACCCGCCGGCCCGGGCTACCGTCGAGGTTGCACGCCTGCCCCGCGACGTCCGGGTGGAAATCGAGCTCATCGCCTTGGCATGAAGCGAACACCATGAACCCAGCGAATCCGGACGCACAAGCGGGCCAGTTCCGCCATGCGGAGCGCGCGCAACACAGCGTGCTGACCCGCGCGGAGAAGAAGACACTGGCATGGCTGGCGGCGCGCATGCCGCGCTGGGTAAGCTCGGATCATCTCACTGCCCTCAGCTTGCTGGCGATGCTGCTGGCGGGCGGCAGCTACTGGCTGGCGCGTTACGACCGCCGCGGGCTGCTGCTGGTGTGCGGGTGGCTGGCGGTGAACTGGTTCGGCGACAGCCTCGACGGCACGCTGGCGCGATTCCGCAACACGCCGCGCCCGCGCTACGGGTTTTACGTGGATCACATTGTGGACACGCTTGGAGCGCTCGCGCTGCTGGGAGGATTGGCGCTCTCCGGCTACATGTCGCCGCTGGCTGCGGCGGTGCTGCTGATCGCTTACTACATTCTTTCCATCGAGGTTTATCTCGCGACCTATTGCCTGGGCACATTTCGCATGTCGTTCGGCGGGCTGGGGCCGACCGAGTTGCGGATTCTGCTGGGCGTAGCGAACGTGTGGCTCTACTTCACCGCGCGGGTACCCATGGTGCAAGTATTTGGGATGGATGTGCGCGTGTTCGACGTGGGTGCGATGATTGCCGCGGCGGGTATGCTGGCAATGACCGTGGCGACTGCCATACGCCATACCCGCGCCCTGTACCAAGCGGAGCCGATCAAGAAGCCGACGCCCGGTGACTAGGGCCCGCTACGCATATGTCGCGCACCGCCTGCCTGGCGGCGGACCACCAAGACCGCTTCTTCAGAGTGACACCAGTGGCTGCTGGCGCGTCTCCACCAGCGCCAGTTGGCCGCAGGCGGCCATGATGTCCTGCCCGCGCGAGTAGCGAACGAAAGCCGGCACACCCCTGTTGACCAGCGTTTCGCGGAATGCTTCGGTGCGCGCCGGATCGGGCGGCTGGTAAGGCAGGTCGCCGGGATTCCACGGGATCAGATTCACCTTGCAACGCAGGCCGGAGAGCAGCTTCACCACACGACGCGCGTCATCTGGGGAATCGTTGAATCCGCCGAGGAGCACATACTCGAATGTCAGCTTCTCCCAATTGCGCAGCGGATAGGCGCGGCATGCGGCGAGCAAGTCAGCCAGCGGCCACTTCCTGTTAATCGGCATGATGCGCTCCCGCTGCTCGTCGGTGGATGCGTTGAGCGAAATGGCAAGCTTGGGCCGCACCGGCTCGTGCGCAAGGCGCTCGATGCCCGGCACGATGCCGCTAGTGGAAAGCGTAACGTGTTTGGGCGAAAGCGCCACCCCTTCCGGGTCCAGCAGAATGCGCAGCGCAGTCATCACTGGGTCGTAGTTCAGCAGCGGCTCGCCCTGCCCCATCAGCACTACGTTGGTTTGCGGCGCTAGCGCGGAGCGGTTGTCGTCGAGCGCCACCATTACCTGGCCGACAACCTCACCCGCAGAGAGATTGCGAATCAGGCCCAGGGTGGCCGTCAGGCAGAAGTGACAGTCCACCGCGCAGCCGGCCTGCGTGGAGATGCAAATCGTCTGTCGGCTCTGCTCAGGCATGAAGACAGCTTCGATCGTAGCCGGCGTGCGCGGCTGAGGCACAGGTGCGGCGGCGGAATGCGCGCCTCCTGCCGCGACGTTCACAGGAGCATCGGCCAGTGAGAGAAGGTAGCGTATGGCGCCGTCGGAGGAGTGGTAGCGGCGAGTGACGGCCGGCCAAGTAATGGTAGCGGCGCGCGCGAGGCTCAGGCGCAGACTGGCGGGAAGATTGGTGAATGCAGAGAAGTCGCGCCGGCGCTCCGCGTAGAGCGCGTGATACACCTGTCGCGCGCGGTAGGCCGGTTCGCCCATGGCGGCGAAGAAGCCCTCCAATTCCTGAACGGATTTGCCTAGCAGCTCCACGGCCTTATCATACCGTGCCCGTTCGCCGCTGACGGCCACCGGGGGCTGGGCCGCAGGCCGCGGGCTGCGCGCGCGGCAAGCCTAGGCTACAATGATGCGCGAAAATCCAAGCGGCAGGTGAGGAACGGGCAGCCGCGAAACCGAAGTTTGATGAGCCTGCACGCCTGGCTCAATCCGTAGCAGCGTACTCAAAAGGCACTCAGCGTTTGGCGCCGTCGCCGCCATGAGGGGGAAAATCTGCAAGAAGAGCCGCAAATTCACCGGGAAGTGCTGCGCAACGGGCTGGTGGTGATCACCCACCCCATGCCGCACGTGCGCTCGGTATCGGTAGGCATCTGGCTGCGCACCGGTTCGCGGCGCGAGCCTGCGGACTTGAACGGCATCACGCACTTTATCGAGCATATGGTGTTCAAGGGGACTGAGCGGCGCACCGCCGAGCAAATTGCGCGTGCGGTGGATGGCGTGGGCGGAATGCTCGACGCATTCACGTCCAAGGAACTCACCTGCTTCAACACCAAGGTGCTCGATGAGCACCTGCCCATCGCGTTCGAAATCCTGGCCGACATGGTGCGGCGGCCGCTGTTCAGCGACGACGACATCCGCAAAGAGAAGTCGGTGGTGCTGGAAGAAATCAAGATGGACCACGACAACCCGGACTACGTGG
>JBOGNS010000146.1:0-2185 GCA_050747305.1 Candidatus Acidiferrales bacterium
GCGGACCCCTGTGTCCGCCCCTGTTTTGGCGGCTAAACCAGGTTGTCCGGCGAGATGGGCAGGCACAGGGGCCTGCCCCCTACTATAGAAAAAAGCCGGCGGGATGCCGGCGCTACGCAAATGGGCATAACGCAACAACAAGCGCTCGAGATGCTGGCCAGCGATGACCTGATCGGCATCGGCATGGCCGCCACCGAAGTGCGCCGCAAGAAAAACGATCCGCGCATCGTCACCTACCAGATCGACCGCAACATCAACTACACCAACTTTTGCACCGAGTATTGCTCCTTCTGCGCTTTCTATCGCCCGATGGGCCACAACGAAGGCTACGTCCTCTCCAACGAAGAAATCTTTGTCAAGATTGACGAGATGCTCGAGCTCGGCGGCACCGGCGTGCTGCTGCAAGGCGGGCTCAACCCCGAGCTGCCGCTCAGCTATTACGAGGATTTGCTGCGCACGCTGAAGCAGCGCTATCCGCAGGTGCACCTGCACTGCCTTTCCGCACCGGAGATTCTGTGCATCGCGGAAATTTCCGGCCTATCGATTCGCGACGTGATCCAGCGGCTGCGCGACGCGGGACTGCAATCCATCCCCGGCGCGGGCGCGGAAATCCTCGACGACGAAGTGCGGCACCGCATTGCGCGGCTCAAGTGCGCCAGCGACGAATGGTGCGACGTGCATCGCGTCGCGCACTCGCTCGGCATCCGCACCACCGCGACCATGATGTTCGGCTGCGGCGAAGAGTTGCGGCATCGCGTAAACCATCTCGAGCGCATCCGCCGCATCCAGGAAGATACCGGCGGCTTCACCGCGTTTATCCCGTGGATGTTCGCGCCGGAGAATACGCCGCTGGGCAAAAAAGTGCCGGAGACCACCGCCGTCGACTACTTGAAGACGCTGGCCGTGAGCCGCATGTATCTCGACAATATCGATCACATCCAGTCGTCATGGCTCACGCCGGGAATCAAAGTGTGCCAGGTGGGCTTGCAATTTGGCGCCGACGACGTAGGCAGCATTCTCATCGAAGAAAACGTGGTGTACGCCGCCAACGTGCGCAACCGCACCAACGAAGCCGAGTTGCGCCGCATCATCAACGACGCCGGCTACATCCCCGTCCAGCGCGACACCCTCTACCGCGCCTTCTACCTGAAATAGATTCGCTTGGCCACAGAGGCGCAGAGGCACCGAGATCGAGGAATCGTTCCATGCTCAACGAGCCTGCGATTGGCTTCGACCTGCGCGCGCTGTGGGAGCAGATTCCGCTGTGGCTGCGCCTTCTGGTTCCGCTGCGCCGCTGTGTTGATGAGACGGCGGCGTTCTTAGCCGCTTGCCTGATTTGATCTCCGTGTCTCTGTGCCTCGGTGGCTAATTCCCTGCGGCTACTTGTGGAGGGTGATGTCCAGTTCGTCGCCGTCCTTCAGATCGACAGCGTCGAGCGGATGGAGCGTGCCATCGCGATAGACGGCGCGGATCCGCCGTGTAGCGCCCGGCGCTACATTCGCCGATCGAGTCGCCCGCGGGCCGCCCTCCGCGCCGTCCAGCGCTTCGTTGCACAGCGCATCGGCTTCGGCGTTGAGTTCGCGGCGGACGTGCTCGATGGCGAAATAGTCCATGCCGCGCGCCAGTTTCTGCGCGCGCTCATGCAGCGGCGCCAGCGTGAGGCTCTTCACTCGGTAGTGCCCGTGCATCTGTCGTACCAGCAATTCCGAATCGCTGCGCACGCGCAGTCGGCGAATACCGTGGCCCGCCGCGTAATCGAGCGCCGAGATCAGCCCGTAATATTCCGCCACATTGTTGGTGGCGCGGCCCAGATACTTGCCAAGCTGAAAGACAATCTGCCCGTTGGGCGCGCGAATAATCACCGCGTAAGCTGCCGGGCCGGGGTTACCGCGCGCCGCGCCATCCACATTCGCCGTGTGCATGTCCGGCGGATGCGGCGCCCGCTGCGGCTCGCCAAAAAGGCGGGGGCCTGAACTTGGAGCCTTACGCTTCATTGGGGGAGAAAATGGAAAAGAGAAAAGGGAAATAGGAAAACACCGGAGTACAAGCCTCTTTTCTCTTTTCCATTTCTCTTTTCTGTTTACACGCGTCACGACTGCGCAGCGCTCTGTGACTGCGCCTGCGGCGGCGGCTCCACGTAGTACAAAATGCGCGTGCAGCTTTCGCAGCGGTAGATTTCCTGATT
>JBOGNS010000147.1:0-4601 GCA_050747305.1 Candidatus Acidiferrales bacterium
GTGCCGGCGTGTTCCTTGATGATGCCGTAGGACACCGAAAGTCCCAGCCCGGTGCCGCGGCCCACCGCCTTGGTGGTGTAGAACGGGTCGAAGATGCGGTTGAGCTGCTCGCGCGGGATGCCCACGCCCGTGTCGGTGACTTCCACTTCCACGCTGCCGTTATAGGTTCCGGTGCGCACTTCGATCATTCCGCCGGAAGGCATCGCGTCGCGCGCGTTCATGAACAAATTGAGAAACACTTGCTGCAACCGGTTGGGCGACCCCATCACCGCCGGCAGCCCGTTGGAGAAGTTCTTGATCACGTTCACCCGCGCCGTCTTGAAGGGATGCGCCACCAGCGATAGCGTCTCTTCCACCACGCTGTTCAGGTTCACTTCGCTGAACTCCGATGCGCCGGTGCGTGAAAAATTCAGCAGGTTGTTGACGATTTCGCTGGCGCGGAACGTCTGCTTCACGATCTTGTCGATGATCTTGTGCCGCGGGTCGTCGCCCGGTAATTGCCGCGCCAGCATCTGGATGTAATTCGAGATCACCGCCAGCGGCGTATTCACTTCGTGCGCCACGCCCGCCGCCAGCAGCCCCAGCGAAGTCAGCTTCTCGTTTTGCAGCAACTGCTCTTCCAGCCGCACGCGCTGGCTGATGTTGTCCACCAGAATCAGCCGCCCGATGCGCTCCCCGTCCTTGCCAATCAGCGGCGCGATGGACACGTTCACGATAATCGCCCGCCCGCCCCGCGTGACGAGCGAGAACTTATAGATCGATGAGACGTGCTCATCCCCCGCGCGCACCGCAATTTCCGCTACCAAATCCGCCGGCAACACCTCGGCCAAATCCCGCTCTACCGCCTGCGCCCGCGGCACTTCCAAAAGCTGCTCCAGGTGCGAATTCCACGAGTCAATGCGGCCGTCCAGGTCCACCGAGAGCACGCCCACATTGAGCGACTCCACGATATTTTCGCTGAAGTCCTTCAGCCGCTCGATCTGCGTGGCTTTCTGCTCCAGCGAGTGGTAGAGCCGCGCGTTGTCGATGGCGATGGCCACGTAGCTGGCCATGGTTTGCAGCAGTTCCACGTCGTCGCTCGAGAGGTAGTCGCCGTCCACCGTCTTGCCCAAGCCGAGGAACGCCACCGGATGGTCGTGGGTGCTGCACGGGACGTAGTAATTCAAGTCGAGTTCCACCAGCGTGCGCCGCACCGACTCGCTTTCGTCACGCGGCGCATCCGGCAGCACGAAGAGATACCCCTTGCCTAGCTCCGGCCGCTGCGGATTCAAGAAGCTCAGGTCCAGCGGCCCCGTGAAGCGCACGCCCATCGAGCGCGCGATGTGGAACGTGCCGGGATTCGCCGCATCCTCCAGGAACACCGCGATGCGGTCCACCAGCAGCGTTTGCGAGAGGCGATCAATCGCCGAGCCCAGCATCGGCTCGAGGTGCACCACGTTGGTCAGCGTACGGCCAAACTCAATCAGCGTGCGCCGATAATCGAGCCGGTCGCGGTAGAAGAAGCGGTCCAGCCGTGCCTGAATCCAATCGCGAAACGGCTGGAAGAGAAATGCCGCCACGATGATCGCAATCACGCCGGTGGCGCGGCCCGTGGGCCACGCGGTGTGAAATACTTCGCCGATCACCCCCACCACCGCGAAGTAGATGGCCACTACTGCCGCGGTCGCCGCCGTGTATGCCAGCCCGCGCTTGAAGATGATGTCCACATCCATCAGCCGGTAGCGCATGATGGCGTAGCCGAAGCACAGCGGGATCAGCGCCAGCGACGTGGCCGAGAAACTCATCCACTGCCGCGGCGCCACGCCTGCCGCCAGCGGGATGATGTACACCAGCAGAAACGGCAGGATGCCGGCCAGCGTCCCCCCGGTCACCCACTTGAGCTGCTGTCGCAGAATGGCGGTTGGCGCGCGGCGGTAGCTGAGGAAAAAGACAAACGCGGCCGCCAGGAAGTACGCGCCCATGTAGGTGTACTCGAGCTGGTCCAGCCCGATGCGCGCCTGGAGCGATGGCACCAGATCGAGGAACTGGGTCGCTACGCCGATGTGCAGCAGAAGCAGCACAGCGGGCACGGAGTAGAGCGCGGCAAGTTTCCACGTCAGCGACCGGCGCCGCTCCGGAAACACCAGCGCGAAGTGCAGCAGGATCGCCGGCTGCAAGAGCAGCGCCACCGCATCCGCCCAATAGATTTGCCAGTCGAATTCATTCAACTTGCCGCTGTACTGGAAGGCGTAAAGCACAAACGATACGAGGCAGAAAACGTAGAAATGCACCGCGCGCGGCGCATTCCAGCGCCGCGCAAAAATGAACAGGCCGATAAACAGATACAACAGCCCCACAACCCGCAAATAATTCTCGAGCGATGTGGGCTTCTCGGCCGGCGCGCTGATGACCTTGGCCTCGAATGGAGCACCCGCACGCTCCAGCTTGTACACCACCTGGGTCCAGACGCCCGCTTTCCACAACCGCTGCGTCACCTGTGTGGCGCGCTCCACTTGCGCGCCATCCATGCTCAATACACGGTCGCCCGGCTTGATTCCCGCTGCGTCGGCAGGCGACCCCGCTGCCACTTGCCACGCCTGAACGCCGCTCGGCGAATCAATCCACGCCACACCATCGTCCGCGGTGACAAACGACGCCCGCTGCTGGAAGTTGATCGCTCCGTAGATCATCGCCGCCACGGAGAGCAGTACCAGCGTCACCGCGCCGAGTTTGATCCGCAGGCTTTCGTTCATCGATTGAGTCCGAGTCGGGCACGCCACCAAGCGCACCTAGACCTGCCAAGAATCTAGCACGACTGCTGCCATATGCTATGAAAAACTGTTCGTAGTATGTACTGCGGAATGAGGGCCTTGGCTCCGCGAGGAAGGCTGTTGCTACTGCATGAATCCGTCATTCAATACTACATTCCAGTTTTCTGGAACTGACGATTCCAATTCTCAAAACTGAAAACTGAATCCGCCGCGGAACGACCGAAACGCCGGAATCAAAAGCACTTGCCCCTCGCCGGTGCTCACGGGAACGTATCCCTGCGCCATTAGATTACGGAAATCCGCCAGTGCCTCCCAGCGAACCGAAAACAGCGTACCCGGCATCGGCTGGCGCACCGTCACGTTCAAGAACGGATCAAGCTGATAGGCGCTTTCGCCGTAGGCGTCCAGTCGCGTCACGATAGGTCCATCGACCCACTTGTAGCTTGCCGCTACGCGCGTTCCCAACTTCGGCAAGCGCGTCGAGGCGCGGGCGGCAAAGCTGTGATGGTTCTGATTCCGGAAACCGCCGCGCAAGTCCTCCGCGTCCGGAAGCTCTTCGGTGCTCAGTGCCGGCGCCCATGCATACACCAACACGACTTCAGCGTCCTCGGCGAGCCTCTGCCGATACGCCACTCGCGAGCCGGTGCCGCCGGAGTTCCCGCCATCGTACGCAAACGCGTTCGAGTAAAAATCCTGGAAAACGTCGTTGCCCTGCAAGTCTCCGCGGCCCATCACCGCCGTGTGCCGCGCGCGTTCGTTGAAAACTGCCGCCACGATGCGGATGTTCTCCCCGACCCGCCGTTCCACCGCAAGCTCTTCGTGCCAGCCGCCTTCCAGCACCGGGCGCCCATCGCGCACCAACAGCGTGGGGAAAGCATCCATCTCTTCCAGCGTGGACTGCAGCGCGTCGCTGCCGCCATGCGCATGCGCCCACGGCCGCGAGGCTACCGCGAACGATGCCTTCCACTCCGGGGAAATCTGATAGGCTACTTCACCCTGCGGCCGCACCGACGACGCCGACTCACCCAGCGAAATCAGGAAATATTCCGCGCCATAGCGCACCAGCAGGCGGTCGCCAATGGCCATCTGATTGTTGTGCTCCATGCGAACGCCGCGGAAGGGTTCCCGTCCGGGCCCGAGTTGCGCTTGCCGCATTACGACTGTAGTTTCCGGCCCGCGCCCCAACTCGCCAAAGGGCAGCCACATCGTAGCGATTCCCGCCGAGGCCGATCGCTCATAGCTCATCTGCCCCGCGAACAGCAGCCGCCCCATGCCTAGCGACTGCTCATAGGCCACCGCGCTTGCCGGCGCATCCGCCAGATTGCTCACCGACCCCGGCCGCCGCGCGCCCGCGGTCAGCTCGAACCGCGCCGCCGGGCGCATCCGCGCGTTGCGCTCGGCCGCGGTCCGTTGGCCGCCGCTCACCGCTTCGCCATCCGCAAAGCGCAGCACGGAACGGTGCGCCGAGGACGAACGCAGCACCCACGCCCACTCGTCAGGATCGGTCTGTTGTCCGGGTTTGCGGCGTAGCTGTTCGAGGGAAGAGAACACCGACCCCAGTTCGATTTTCAGCATCGTCACCAGGTTCGGCTCGATGCGGATGTGCCGCTCCACCGCGGGCAGGAAGCCGGCCAGCGTCACGCGCACCGAATACATGCCAGGAAGCAGACGCTCGGCAGAGAACGCCCCGCGCACGTTGCTCAGCAACCGCAGCGGCTCGGCAGAGGCGCGCGCGCCTTCATTCACAATCGCCACTGACGCGCCCATCTGCGGCACGCCCGCCGGATCTACCACGGTGCCGGAAAGCGTGCCTGTATTCATCGCCAGCGCAGGCATCGCCGCGGCAACCAT
>JBOGNS010000148.1:0-3863 GCA_050747305.1 Candidatus Acidiferrales bacterium
AACTTCCATCTGATAGATGGTGACCATCTCGGGGCCGAGCTCGATGAGCTGGCGGATATTGTCGCGCCAGTTGGCGTCGGTTTCGCCGACCATGCCGGCGATCAGGTCGATGTTGATTTGCGGGAAGCCGATGGAGCGGGCGTAGTCGTAGGCGCGGCCAATCTCTTTGGCGCCGTGCGCGCGGCCGTTGGTGCGCAGGATGTCTTCGTCGAAATTTTCAACGCCGAGGCTGAGGCGGGTGGCGCCCATGTCTTTGATGGCGTGCAGCTTGGCTTCAGTGAGGGTGCCGGGCTCGCACTCGAAGGCCACTTCCTCGGCCTCGTCCCAGGGCAGGTATTTCTTCATCCCGTTGACGAGGCTGGTGAGCTGGCTGGATGAAATGTAGGAGGGCGTGCCGCCGCCAAAGTAGATGAACTTGGGCTTGCGGCCGGCGATGAACGGCTTGGCGGCGTAGAGCTTCAGCTCGTCGACCGCTGCGTCCAGGTAGCTCTCGATTTCGGAGCTGTTTTTGTCTGTGTAGACCTTGAAATAGCAGAAGGTGCAGCGCTTACGGCAAAACGGGATGTGCAGATAGACGCCTAGCGGGGTTCCGGGCGCAGCCGGGCGGTCCAGAGCGGCGTGAGCCTCATGCGCGCGCGACGGGCTCCAGAAGGAGTAGGGCGGATAGTTCGATACGAAATAGCTTCCGACGGTGGTCTCTTCCACAATCGCCGCTCCGGATAGTGTGCCAACAGTTTTAGACGCAACCAGTATAGCGCGCGTTGCAGGCGAACACCGAAAAGTGTGGAGCTGGATGTGCTCCGGTGCGGCTAAGTGATTGATTCCAAGTGGGTGGCGCGATTGCCGGGGCTGCGCACAGGCGCACCCGAATGCTTTGCATGCACGGGAAACCTGCTAAGATGCGGCGCGAAGAGAGAAGAAGCCGAATGACGCAACGGGTTGAGGACAAATCCGCATGAAAGGAAAATCGATGCTCTGGATGCTGTTCGTGCTGGGGGCGGTGGTGTCGTGGGGAATGTATGGGCCGGCGCTGCACAAAGGGCAGGTGGCGCTGGGCAGCCCCATGAAGGCGCTGCTGTGCGTGGGGGTGGCGTACTTCTTGATTGGCGTGCTGGTGCCGGTGGGGACGCTGGCGCAGCAGGGAGACTTGAAGGGCTTTCACGCGCAGGGCACGATGGGCGCGACGCTGGCGGGGGCATTGGGCGCGATTGGTGCGGTGTGCATCATCTTTGCGTTCAAGGCGGGCGGACTGCCGACGCATGTCATGCCGCTGGTGTTTGGCGGCGCGCCGCTGGTGAATGTGCTGGTGTCGATCTGGCTGCACCCGCCGAAGGTGGCGCCGAACCCGCTGCTTTACGTGGGCTTTCTGCTCGCGGCGGCGGGAGCGGGGATGGTGCTCTACTACAAGCCAGGGAATTGAATCGGAAACATCGAAGTCGCGGGTTAGGGTAAACAAACAACAAGCCGGGTGGGAGACCGCTTGATTGAGATTGGTCAGATTGTTGGCGCGATCGAGGCGAACTGTGTCCGGATTACCGACCACGCGGACGAGGAGGCAGTCAGCGACAGGATATCCATTCCACAACTCCTAGAGCGTTTTAATGACAGCGAGATTATCGAGCAGTATCCGGACGACAAACCATATCCAAGTTGTCTGATCTGGAGCGAGAGCAATGGCCCGGTGCATAGTGTATGGGCGTATAATGCAAAGACGGCTTGGGCAATCTTAGTCACAGTTTATCGCCCTGATCCGCAACGATGGATCAACTGGCGTGTGAGGAGGCCGCAATCATGACACCACTCGAAAAATGCCCGGTCTGCGGAGGCGAACTGATCCAGCGGCAAGTACAGAAGCTCCTTCGTGGGGGCCGACATACTGCCTCCATTACGGTTCCTGCTGAAGTTTGCCTTCATTGTGGCGAGCGCCTGTACTCAACCGATGTGGTGAAAAAATTTGAAGAGGTCCGCGCCAAACTGGAGCGTCAGGAGACTGACGAATTCCAGAAGATTGGGCAAGCCTTCGAAGTTCGCTAACGACCCTCAACGACGTCTCAGGAAAATTCCAAAGCCAGCGTAAAGCCGCTACGCTTCGTTTCGTGCGTTTCGAGTTCTTGGCGGAGTGAACCCGCCGCGACGAAGTTTCGTGTTTCGACACCGGCGTATACATACTGCTATTTGCGCTGGCCGATCGCGAAGAGGTGGCCGTCGGTGCGCAGGAAGATTTGGCCGTCGGAGATGGCGGGGGAGCTGAGGGTGTAGTCGCCCAGCTCGTTTTCCGAGAGCACTTCGAACTCGGGGCCGGCCTTGAAAACGGTAGTGACGCCGTCTTCGTTGGTGGCGTAGATTTTGCCGTCGGCGAGCACGGGGGAGGAGCTGTAGATGCCGGGGCGAATGCGCACTCCGCCCCAGATTTCGGCGCCCGTCTTTGCGTCGAGGCAGTAAACGGTGCCGTTGTCGCGCACGATGAAGAAGTACTTGCCGTCGGTGACCGGCGTGGGCACATCGGGGCCGTTGTCGGTGGACCAGGCTTTGTGCGATTCGGTGATGTCGCCGCGGCCGCCGGCTCTGAAAACGGTCAGCGGCTTGACGCGGGTGGAGGCGTAGATCAAGCCGTCGCGCACAACGGGCGAGGCAACGATGCGGTAGAAGGGCTGGTTCTGCGGGTTGAGCCCGTTGCCGCGCCAGAGTTCTTTGCCGGTGGCGGGGTCGTGGCCGGTGATGCAATCGCCGCCGGTGATCACGATTTCAGCGTTCTTGCCATTCATCAGCAGCGCAGGCGTGGTGTAGGAGTCGGGCGATTCGCGGATGGCCTGGGTGGGCCGCTCGACGCGCCAGAGGGTCTTGCCGGTTTTGGCGTCGATGCGCAGCAGGTAGGAAGGGTCGTCGGTCTTCATTCCGTGCAGCACCTGCACAAAGAGCGAGCCATCGTAGAGCAGCGGGGATGAGGCGTAACCCCAGTTGAGGCCGAAAGCGCCGTAGTCTTTCTGGATGTCGCGCGACCACTGCTCTTTGCCATTGAAGTCGAAACTTTTCAGCAGGCCGGTGCCGGTCATCACCCAGACGGACTTGCCGTCGGTGACCGGCGAGGGTGAGGACATGTTTTGTTTGCGATAGATTTCCTTGCCGCCGCCGCCGAGTGTCTGCTTCCAGAGCACCGCGCCCTTGTTGCGATCCACAGCCCACAGTTGAATGGCGTCGCCATCGGAGGTGGTGAGGAAGATGCGCTCACCCCAAATAATGGGGGTGGCGCCGCTGCGGCCGGGCAACGGGAGCTTCCAATCGACGTTGTCGGTGGCGCTCCAGTTGGCCGGGAGATTCTTTTCGTGGCTGATGCCGTCACGGTTGGGGCCGCGCCAGGTGGGCCAGTCGTCCGCGCGCGCGATGGGCGCGGCGAGAAGTACGGCGAGGCAAAAGGAAAAGGGCAAAAGGAAAAAGTTACGTTTAGGCACGGGCTTACCTCCGAAGAACATTCTGCCCCAGATAGACGCACCCAGGCCAGTAGTCGTTTCGCACGGCTGGCCACCGCCACCGATGTATTCGATATATTTGTGGATGTCTTCCTTCCATGCTCTGATACAATCCGCCTGCACTGAACTGCACGAACCGAATGCCGCGAGACGTCCGAGGAGTCTCCCTGCTGCAGGTTTACGCGGTTCATGCGCCTAAATCAACAGAAGCCGTAAACCTGCTTCTGAGAGGAGGCTTCATGCCTAACGCCCCCCGTGTTGTTGATCCACGCGAAACTCTTCCGATGTCGGTCGAGAACATGACTTTCATGATCGACAGGCTGCATCGTGACTGTTCTCCGCTTCAATTTGTCCGAGAACTAAACCAAAACGCAATAGAAGCTATCTGTGCATCGC